>CAZJWT010000006.1:7007-26441 GCA_964550005.1 uncultured Clostridia bacterium
AGGCAGAGGAAGTTGCTCGGAAGATAGAAAGTATTTGTCAAAAAGAGCATTTTTTAGTATAATAAATCAAGGCTTTGTAGGGGTTCGATTCATCGAACCCGTAAAAGATGTAGCCGCAGAGCGAAGCTCTGCCAATGACGGGCTCAATAAATTGAGCCCCTACAAACAAAGGAAAGCAAAGCTTACGCTTTGCCGCTACAAAAAGCTAAAAATAATGTAGGGGTTCGATTCATCGAACCCGTAAAAGATGTAGCTGCAGAGCGAAGCTCTGCTGAAGCGGTAACCGCTCCGATTCATCGGAGCGTTTCCATGCGCAACCTTCAGGTTGCGGCTACCAAAAAGGGGGTTATTTTAATTAAGAATCTTAAGGAGACGGATTATTACAAAAAGGAGAGGGCTCTTCTCGTAGGGGTGGAACTGGCGGGAAAGGATACCAGGTCTATTGAGGAAAGTTTGGAGGAATTGGCTTTCCTGACCACTTCGGCGGATGCTGAAGTTGGTTGCCAAACAGTCCAGAGAAGAGAGCGAATTGATCCAGGGTGCTTTATCGGAAGAGGGAAGGCTTTTGAGATAAGTAATCTCTGTGCCGAACGCGGAATCACTACAGTGATTTTTGACGACGATCTCTCCCCTGCGCAGCAGAGGAATTTAGAAGAAATCATTAATCGCAAGGTCATCGACCGCACGCGCCTAATCTTAGACATATTTGCCCGGAGAGCCCGGACTCAGGAAGGGAAATTACAAGTAGAGTTAGCTCAGTTAATTTACCTTTTGCCTCGCCTGACCGGAAAAGGTGTGACTCTTGCCCAGCAGGTAGGTGGCATTGGAGTGCGTGGTCCGGGAGAGAAGAAGCTCGAATATGATAGAAGGAGGGTAAAGGAACGCATAACCAGACTGCAAAAAGAGATAGATAAAGTAAGTGGACACCGCGAGCAGCAAAGGCAGAAACGCCGAGGTGTTTCCTTGCCAATTATTGCCATTGTGGGTTACACCAATTCAGGTAAAACGACTTTGCTGAATACCCTGACTTCTTCCGACGTCTTCGTAGAGGATAAATTATTTTCTACTCTCGACCCCACTATCCGCAGGTTGATTCTACCCAACAAACAGAAAGTACTGGTTGCAGATACAGTAGGTTTTATTCATAAGCTACCCCATCAATTAGTGGCTGCCTTCAGAGCGACATTGGAAGAGGTTACTTCAAGTGATTTGCTTCTTCACATCGTGGATGCCAACCATCCTGAGTTTCAAAAACAGATTGTTGCGGTGGAGAAAGTCCTTCAGGAACTTGATGCTCTTAGCAAGCCGATGATAACTATTTTCAATAAAATAGACCTGGTTAATAATAGTTCACTCCTCCCCCGTCTCGAAAGGAAGCACAAAGATAGTATAAGTATTTCCGCTAAGATGGGCTGGGGATTAGATAGGCTGTATAACAAGATAATCGAGCACTTCGGAAAGGAGAGGGCCATCGTAGAGCTGGTAATTCCCCAAGCTCGTAACGACCTGGTGAGTCTGGTCTATGAAAGGGGTACAGTCCTTTCCCGTAAGTATAATGGAAAAGATATAATAGTTCAGGCTCAACTCGACCAGAGAACAGCTCAAAGCTTAAAGGAATTTATTAAGAAAAAACGCCAACGCGCATTATGGAGTAGCAGACTTTAGTCTGCGTTCAGGAGTTAAATTTGAACTTAGCCAATTTTTTCTCTCTCTTTCGTATAGTTATAATTCCGGCTTTCGTGATTCTATTACTTAACCACGAGCCTTACTTACCTTTTCTCCTCTTCTCATTTGCAATTGTCACCGACGGACTGGATGGAATGGTTGCCCGTTTTCAAAAACAGAAGACAAAATTGGGAAGTATTCTTGATCCGCTGGCAGATAAACTTCTATTGGCTTCTGCTTATATTACTTTAACGAGCATGAAACTTATTCCCCTGTGGGTAGTGGTTGTTGTTTTCAGTCGAGACCTGATTCTCATCTTAGGCTGGTTGATAGTCTATTTTTCCACAGGCATATCCACAGCCATCCCTACTATATTGGGTAAGGCGACTGCGGTTTTGCAGATGGCTGTAGTATTTTCAGTTCTTCTCTTTTGCAGTGGCTACCTAACAGAGGGAAAATGGCTGGCAATCAAGCCGCTCATTCTTTCTGTTATGGTTCTATTTACGGTAATTTCAGGAATGGAATATGGCCTTCGCGGAATTTTGCTTATGAGTAGGGAGACTGCGTAAGATAAGAATTCTAGTCTGGAGTCCCCGATGAAATCGGGGGAGGGTCGTTTCTTGAAATGAATATATTAGAAATTATTCTGATTCTATTGAGCACATATTTAATTGGTTCTCTCCCTTTCGGCTACATAGCTGGAAAGTTAATTAAGCGTATTGACCTTCGCCAGGAGGGGAGCAAGAATGTGGGAGCGACCAATGTCTTTCGAGTAGTAGGAGTTTTGCCGGGCATAGCCGTTCTCCTTCTCGATATTTCAAAGGGTTTCCTTTCTGTCCATCTGGCTGGTCTATTCAATTTAGGTGGAGGTACAGAAGTATCGCCACAAGCCCCTAACTTGGTCATGATACTTGCTGGATTAGCTGCGATTGCAGGACACAATTGGACTATATTTTTGAAGTTCCGCGGAGGAAAGGGCGTAGCTACCGCTTGCGGGGTCTCCCTGGGACTGGTTCCCCTTCCTACTCTGGTGAGTCTGGCAATCTTTGCAGTGGTAACAGGATTAACTCGCTATGTATCTCTCGGCTCAATCTTAGCAGTCCTGGCCTTTCCCTTAAACTGTCTACTGTTTAAGGAACCGTTGATTTTAGTCTTTTTCGGCAGTATTGCCGCTCTGGGAGTAGCGGCCAGACACCAGGCCAATATAAAAAGGTTAATTGCTGGCACAGAGAACAGAATTAAATGGTAAGGGGAAGGGAAGAATTCCGGCTTTTAAGAAGGAATGGAAAGTGGTGAAAAGCGCCGCTATATTGGGTGGTGGGAGCTGGGGAATAACGCTCGCTATACTGCTCTTTGAAAAAGGATTTTTCGTCAAAGTCTGGGAGTTTGAGAGAAAACAAGCTGAAATACTCAGTAAGAAGCGCAAGCTGAGATTCTTGCCCTGGGTGGATATTCCCAGAGAAATTGAAATCACATCCAGCATTCCCCATGTCCTGGAAAGGGTGCAGTTAGTTGTAGTCGCCCTACCCACCCATGTGGTTAGAAGAGTAACAAAAAAGATAGCCGAAGTATCTTTACCAGAAGATATAATAATTGTTAATGCGTCAAAGGGACTCGAAGATAAGACTCTTCTCAGAATATCTCAGGTCCTATCTGAGGAGTTGCCCAAGAAATTACGAGAGCGAATTGTAGTTCTTTCAGGTCCTTCCCATGCAGAGGAGGTCAGTAGAAAGATTCCCACTACAGTTGTAGTAGCCTCCACAAACGAAAAGTTAAACCGGGAAGTTCAGAAAATTTTTTTTACGCCATACTTTCGGGTATATACAAATCCTGACATCGTTGGAGTGGAAATGGGTGGAGCCTTAAAGAATATTATTGCCATAGCTGCTGGAATTAGTGATGGATTGGGACTGGGCGATAACAGCAAAGCAGGCCTAATTACCAGAGGATTAGTAGAGATTACGCGGTTAGGCAAAGCTCTGGGAGCAAAGCCCGCAACATTTTCAGGACTTTCCGGAATGGGAGACCTGATTGTGACCTGCACAAGTGGATACAGTCGGAATCGAAATTTTGGAGAGAAAATCGGTCAGGGGAAGACCTTAAAAAAAGCGCTCTCCGAAATAAAGATGGTTGTCGAGGGAATCCGCACTACAAAAGCAGCTTATCAACTGGCAAAGAAGTACAAAGTTTCTATGCCAATCACTAACGAAGTGTATACGGTTCTTTTTAAGAATAAGGAACCATCCCAAGCAGTGAGAGACCTGATGCTTCGAGAAGCAAAGCCAGAGTTAGAAGAAGATTTTCTGAAAATGTAAGATTCTACACGTGCCAGGTAGCCGCAGGTCCGACAGGACTCCGAATAGGCGACGGACTCCTTCGGAGCTTCAGCCGGCGCCCAATCTGAAGGAGAAAGCAAATGAACAAGTCCGATTTGATTGAAGAAGTTGCCAGGGTCACCTGTGCTAAGAAAGAAGCGAAGGATGCTGTCAATGCCCTCATTTCTGCTATCAAGCAGGGCTTAGGGAAAAATGACAGAGTAGGAATTTCAGGATTTGGAACTTTCAGTGTACGGGCAAGGAAACCGAGGGTAGGACGGAATCCCAGAACGGGAGAGCCAATAAAAATTTCAGTAAAAAGGGTCGTCAGGTTTAAGCCGGCCAAAAATATTTTGGCAGAATAACAAAATTACTAATGGGGTTACTATGCAGATTCCAGAGAAGAATTTCTTTTCAATAGGAGAAGCAAGTAAAATCGCTGGTGTAAAGTCTTATATCTTGAGGTACTGGGAATCGGAATTTAAGCTACTCCGACCAGCCAGAAGGGAAAGCGGGCATCGAAAATATACTCGTCAAGACTTAGAATTGATTGGCGAAATAAAAGAGCTTCTTTACGAAAAGAAATTCAGCATAGCTGGCGCAAAGAAATATTTGCTTGAGGATAGAAAGAACAAGAAAGACCAGCTGAGACTCGACCTGGAAAACGATAGCGCCGCTATAAGCATCCTAAAAGAGACAAAACAAGCAATAAAAGAAATACTCAAAATCCTCGAAAAATAATAGATGTGGAGTCCTCCCGAAAGGGTGAAAAGAGCACAGATTGAATCTGTGCCTACAATGGCATTTGTAGGCACGGTTTTAACCGTGCAAAATTGCCTGTAGTCCTCCCGAAAGGGAGGAAATGACCCCCAATTTCATCGGGGGAATCCAGAATTTTCTTAAGACCTCTCCCTTGATGGGAGAGTCCCCCATCCTAAACCCTCTCCCTTGATGGGAGAGGACAGAGGTGAGGGTGAGACCTTATATCGGGGCGTGGCGCAGTCCGGTTAGCGCATCCCGACAGGGTGTCGGGAGGGTCGGCGGTTCAAGTATGTAACAAAACCAAATCGGGGCGTGGCGCAGTCCGGTTAGCGCACCAGCATGGGGGGCTGGGGGTCGGCGGTTCGAATCCGCTCGCCCCGATTTTAGCGCAGGATTCTGTGGCGACAACGATTCTGGTAGTGTAGGGCTTTATGCCCGTAAGAATTACACTCATAAACCCCGTTAGAAACGGGTGTTACAAATTTTCATTGGAGTAGCGGAGCGATAGCTCCGCGTTATAATTGCGAAGCCTTGCTTCGCTACTCCCAGGAGAATTTCTAACGGGGTAAAGGGCTAAACTACGCTATTTTTGAATTAACTCTCGAGGTAAAGACATGACCAAAACAGGGAAAAGTTGGCGGGAAAAATTATTGCAAAAACTTTAATGTTCTTGTTCCCCTCACCTTCATCCTCTCCCCAGAGGGGAGAGGGTCTGGATGAGGGGAGACCAAAGAGAAAAGAGGTAAAAATGGCAAAGAAGATTAACAATAGAAGAGTTAGAGTGCTTCTGGTGGCACTCGTAATCTTAGTATTGGGATTAAGTCAAGCCCTCACTCAAGACTGGTCAAATATCCTTAAACAAGCAGAGGCAAAGTATGCAAAGTTCGAGAATGAGGTCAAGGATATGACCCTTGTGCAGGAGATGAAGGTGGTTACACCGGAAGGGGAAATGGTCTCAGAGATTAAGATGCTAAAAAAGGGCGATAAGTTCAGGGTGGAGACCAGGATGCAGGCGGCCGAGACCACCGAAATGCCTGAAGGAATGAAAAGAATGGAGACGGTTATCATTTATGATGGCAAAGACACTTGGATGATTTCACCTTTCATGGGAAAGAAAAAACTTTCTGCCGAAGAAGAGAAGCAGTACCAGAGAGAAAGGAATTGGTGGAAGTTGGTCGCGGAAAAGGCAAAAATTGTGGGAAGCGAAAAAGTTGGTGAACGAGAATGTTATGTGGTGGAGATGGAAGAGGGAGGAGAGTTGCCATTTACCAGGTTATGGCTTGACAAGAAAAATCTAAACTTAACTAAAGGTGAGAGCAAAGGACCGAAAGGGGAAACAATAGTTTGGATACATTCTGACTTTAGGAAGATAAAGGACGAATGGGAAATGCCTTACAAGACTGAGATGTATGCGGATGGTAAGCTTATGTCCACTTCTCTTGTCAAAACCTTGGAGATTAACACGGGGTTCTCCGACGACCTATTCAGCCCGGCTGAGGTAAAGGGAGAGAAGAAAAAAGGACCCGGTTTCCCGGGAATGATGAAAAAAATGTTGCAGGAGAAAATAAAAGAAAAGGGAGAGGAAAAAATAGACGAAACAATAGATGAAACAGTACCATAACGAGAATAGGAAGGTAGTCTATGTCCTACATTAGCTCTTGGAGTGGGGGTAAAGACAGTTGTTTCGCCTGTTATAGGGCAATGCGCGCGGGATACAATATTTCTTGTCTCGTAAACTTTATCTCTAAAGAATACAAAAGAGTAAGTTTTCATGGCACAGAAGCTAAATTGATTCAATTGCAAACAGAAGCATCAGGCATACCACTACTGCAGAAAGAGACAACTGGAGATGGATATGAGCAGGAGTTCAAAGAAGCGGTGCGAAGTCTAATTCCTAATGGCATAAAAGGTATGATTTTTGGCGATATCTATTTACAGGAACACAAGGATTGGGTGGAGAGGGTTTGCGGGGAGTTAGGAATTGAGGCAATTGAGCCGCTTTGGGGAGAAGAACCAGAAAGAATCCTGCTTGACTTTATAGATGGCGGGTTCGAAGCCATAATAGTTAGTGCAAAGCGAGAACTATTTGACAGGAAATGGATTGGTCGGAAGGTAGACAGAGAATTTTTCAAATACTTAAAAGAAAATAGTATTGACATTTGTGGCGAGAATGGCGAATACCATACCCTTGTAGTCGACGGCCCGATGTTCAAGAAGAAAATAAGAATAACTGAGAGCAAGTCGATTTCACGAAACGGCTACTGGTTTTTGGATACTCTGGAATATTCATTACAAGACTTTGCCGAGCCGACTATCCTTACCAGAGTTTGATTGTTCGGTTTCACTTGGAGGAAGAGATGAGATATTTGTGGTTACTGCCTAGTATTTTTTTAACTCACTTTTTTTTCGGCCGACTCGTTTCTATTCCCTACGCTTTGGCCATGTTGCACAAGTGGTATTGGGCAGTCTGCGCGACCTGGCCAATAGATGTTATTACTGTTCCTTTCTGGCTTCGTATCCTCGATAAGGTTACCAGCTCAAGAACTATTGTCACTCGTCGGAAATTATTAATTCGGTATCTGCGAAGAGAAATTGAGAAGTTTACCAAGAAAAAAATCTTTAGAAGAGAACGAAAACTTCATTCCCGAATTCTTCGGCGCGCTCAAAAGTGGGGACAGCTTGGGGTTATAATTGTTGCTGCGCTGCCATTTGTGGGAGGAGGAATATGGTCTGGCGTTCTCCTGTCACGCTTTCTTAAATTGAAATTAACAAGGGGATATTTGCTAATCTGTCTGGGCAGTGTTCTGGGAGCTTCGTTTATAGCCCTGGGTATTCATGGGATTAAAGCGTTGATCCTTAAACTTTTTGTATAGAGGAAAAGTGACGGACTTCAAGAGCTTACAGGAAGAGATGGTTACCGAGCAGATAATACGTCGAGGAGTAGTCACTCCCCGGGTAATTGAAGCCTTCAGAAAAGTCCCCCGCCATCTCTTCGTTCCAGAAGAGTTCCTGAGCCACTCCTACAACGACCACCCTCTTCCTATAGGAGAGGGACAGACGATCTCACAGCCTTATATCGTTGCCCTGATGACAGATCTCCTCGGTCTATCGGGAGAAGAGAAAGTTCTGGAAATCGGCACTGGCTCTGGCTATCAAGCAGCAATTCTCGCGGAACTGGGGAGAGAAATTTATACGGTAGAAAGGCATAAGTTGTTAGCCGAAAGAGCAGAAAGGGTACTGAAAGAGCTGAATTACCAAAATGTGAAAGTTCTCGTTGGTGACGGGACAAAAGGATGGAAGGAATTCTCTCCTTACCAGAGAATTATGATAACCGCCAGCGCTCCCGATGTCCCTCAACCCCTATTTGAACAGTTAGATGAAATGGGTAAACTTGTAATCCCCATAGGCGGAAGATGGTCTCAGGATTTAACCCTATTCGAAAAGAGAAAAGGTAAAATGACAAGAAAGTATATCTGCGGTTGTGTCTTCGTGCCTTTAATCGGAGAATATGGCTATGAGGAGACTGACTAAGAATGGCTCAGGAAATAATTAGATTTTTGAATCGACTATTCCCTCCAGAGGTTGTTACAGTAATTGTAGCTGCCTTGCCTATTTCAGAGCTTCGCGGGTCCATTCCGTTGGCCCTCGGTGTTTTTCACTTCCCTATTGTAAAAGCATATCTTTTATCTATAATTGGAAATCTAATCCCAGTGATACCGCTCCTTCTTTTTCTCGAATCTCTATCCAAATGGCTGGGCAAAAGGTTTAACTGGGCTGAAAGATTTTTCAGCTGGTTATTTATTCGTACTTCGAAGAAAAGCAAACTTGTAGAGAAGTATGGAGCTATTGGCCTTGCCATTTTTGTGGCGATTCCTCTGCCGATGACAGGAGCGTGGACTGGATGCGTGGCAGCATCTCTTTTTGGCATCAGAAGAGTGTGGGCGGCACTCTCTATAGCCAATGGTGTATTGATAGCTGGAATAATTGTTACTCTTGCCAGTCTCGGTATAATTAAGCTATTTTAGTAAATGAAAGGCTATGCACAGATTGAATCTGTGCCTACAATGATTATGTTGTCATTGCGACCCTGAGTGAAACGAAGGGGAAGCAATCTGACACGGAGTGTCATTGCGAAGGACGAAGTCCTGAAGCAATCCCGTAATTATACTGGAGATTGCCACGCCTGTTCCTTCGCTTCGCTCAGGACGGCTCGCAACGACATTTGTAGGCACGGTTTTAACCGTGCAGAAAGGAGAAGCAAAGCTTGCGCTTTGCCGCTACAAAAAGAGGGAATTAAGAAAAGGCCGGGGCGTAGCTCAGTTGGTTTAGAGCGCACGGTTCGGGACCGTGAGGTCGGCCGTTCAAATCGGCTCGCCCCGATCCGGAGGCTTTAGTCTTGACAGTGAAGCCAAATTTTACTTATAATAAGTCGAAAAAGATTGGTCTTACGAAGCTCTCTGTTCTAATTCTACTTTCTGGATGTGCGCTTTTTCCGTCAGGAGTTTACCATAGGGTGCAGAAGGGCGAGACTCTCTGGAGAATTTCCAGGGTCTATCAAGTCGACCTGGATCATCTGGCAAAAATAAACCATCTATCTGAGGCCACAAAAATTAAAGAGGGGCAGTTACTCTTTATCCCGGGCGCTAAAGAGAAAAAAGATACTTTGGCCTATTCTAAGGTGCCGAGTCTTCCACAAAGAACAGAAGAACCACGAAAAACAGAAGAAATAGAGAAAGAACCACCTCAAATCCTGGATTTCTGCTGGCCCCTAAGTGGAGTGGTATCGGCTGGATTTGGAAAACAAAGTGGTAAACGCCACCAGGGTCTCGACATTGTAGCCTCCGAGGGAACACCTATAGTGGCCATTTACGATGGTATTGTAACTTATAGTGACGACAAGCTCCGAGGATATGGGAATATGGTCATAATCAAACATAATGAGGACTATTCGAGCGTCTACGCTCATAATCAGATAAATCTAGTCAGAGAGGGGGAAAAAGTAAGTAAAGGACAGGTAATCTCTCGAGTGGGAGCAACCGGCTGGGTAGATGTACCCCACCTGCATTTTGAAATAAGAGAGAGGGGTAAAGCGGTCAACCCTGTCTTCTATTTGCCTTAGAGTCATACCTGGTCCTAAAAATAAACGAAATGACAAATAGTTTAGATTCGGTAAAACTATATATGCAAGAGCTCAGGACAATTCCTCAAGCTTCTGAAGAAGAGATGGCTAAACTGTTTCCCAAAATAAGGAAGGGAGATGGCGAAGCAAAAAAGCGATTGATAGAGGGAAATCTGAGATTAGTTATTAGCATTGCCAAACGGTACTCTTGCTACGGTCTTGATTTTTTGGATTTAATCGAGGAAGGAAATGTTGGTCTTATGAAAGCGATTGATAAATACGACCACAAAATGGGTTATAACTTTTCTACTTATGCTTTTTGGTGGATTAGACAGTATATTCAGCGGGCGATCTTAAACCAGACTAAGACCATCCATATTCCACTTTACGCCTATGAGACAATAAAGAAGCTTATTAGTGTTTCTGAAAAGATGCACGGGGAGTTAGAGAGGCAACCAACTACAGCGGAACTGGCAAAGAAATTACGCCTTTCCATAAAGAAAACTCGGAAGTTTTTGCAAGAAATCCAGGTTTTTGAAAGGGTCGGTTCTCTGGATAGTCCCCTGGGAGATAAATTCGATATTTTTCTGAAAGATCTGATTCGAGAAGAAAAAAAGGAAGCTCCGGATTATATTGTAGATTTGATAAAATCTCACGAGGAGTTGGCAGAGATTTTGAAAAAGCTAACCCCTCAGGAATTAAGAGTGATTAAATTGAGGTACGGAATGGTTGACGGGAAAGGATATAATCTCAGGGAAGTTGGCGAGAAATTGCATCTCTCTCGAGAAAGAATAAGACAGATAGAAAAGAGGGCAGTAGAGAGATTAAAAAAGATTGTCCTTAGAATGCAACTCCATGGAATAGAATAAAGGAGTTTAAGATGAACGACCTCAAGGAATTAATTCGTAGTATTCCAGATTTTCCCAAGAAGGGAATCCTTTTTAGGGATATCACCACACTCCTTCAGAATGGCCCCCAGTTTCACCGCGCAATCGATATTTTGGCTAAGCATTATCGAGACAAAAAGATTGACAATATTGTCGCTGTCGAATCACGCGGCTTCATTATTGCCTCCCCATTAGCCTATAAGTTGAAGGCTGGTATCATTCCTGTGCGGAAGAAAGGCAAATTGCCCTATGAGACTGTCGAGTCAACCTATGAGCTTGAATATGGAACCGATACCCTCCAGATGCATGCCGATGCATTCCAGCCTGCCTCCAATATCCTGATTGTTGACGACCTCCTGGCCACGGGCGGCACAGCTAAAGCAACGATTGACCTGGTAAAGAAATTGAAAGGGAAGGTTGTGGGTATCTGCTTCTTAATAGAGCTAACCGACTTGAAGGGCAGAGAGAAACTTAAAGGATACGAAGTCCTTTCCATAATAAAATATTAGATACTCTATGAAAGTGCCCTCGTAGCTCAGATGGATAGAGCAGCGGTTTCCTAAACCGTTTGTCGGGAGTTCGAATCCCCCCGGGGGCACCAATAAGAAAAAACAGATCAGGACACAATTTTAGATGATAGACCTTCACACGCATTCTTTCTTTTCTGATGGTTCGTTAATCCCTTCGGAACTCGTTTTTCGGGCGAAGAATAAGGGTTACGAAGTAATAGCTATCACCGACCATGTTGACATGTCTAATCTCGATTTCGTAATTCCGCGTATCGTTAAAATCTCTTCTATTCTCACTTCTGAGTATGAAATAGAGGTCATTCCTGGTGCAGAACTGACCTACGTTCCTCCTACTCTAATCTCTCGAGTTGCTGAGGAATGTAGAGAGTTGGGAGCAAAAATTATTTTGGTGCACGGAGAAACCACAATTGAACCTGTACCCTCTGGCACTAACCGGGCTGCCTTATTAAGCAAGATAAATATACTTTCTCATCCGGGCAAAATAAGTGGCGAAGAGGTAGAATTGGCAAAAGAGAACAGCATATTTCTTGAGATTACCTCGCGGAAGGGACACTCTCTAACCAATCAACACGTCGGGACTTTAGCAAAAGAGAGGGGAGCGAAGCTAATTTTTAATACTGATGCACATGAACCGGAAGACTTGATCAATGACCGGGAGGCTTTGCAGGTCGTCAAGAGAGCAGGAATGACAAAGAAAGACTTGGAGCTAATGTTTGAAAACGCCAGGTCATTAATTCGTAGAGCGCTTAAGGGAGCTTGAATGCCACGTAAATGGGTAAAGGAAGAGCTTAAAAAGGACCATTTGACGACCTGGGTGGAAAGGTCGGTCACCTGGGTCAACCAGAATAGGGAGAACGCTATAATCAGCGGAATAGTTATCCTTGCTGTTGCGATGTTTATTCCCTTCTCGTTGTCCCATCGTTCCAAGATAAACGAACAGGCATTTAGCCTTCTGGCGAGGGGACAGCAGGAATATTTTGGGAATCAGCTGGACAAGGCTATCTCTTTCTATGACCAGGCGCTCGGCTACTCTGGCTCAAAGGCTAATCCTTTCGTCCTCTTCTATAAAGCTAATGCTCTTTATGAAATGGGGAAGTACAGCGAAGCTACCTCTGTCTATCGAAGCTATTTGGATAAATATGAAACCAGAAAGTTCACCCCTGAAATCCTAATAAGCCTCGGTAATAGTCTTGAACAGGAAGGAAAATTCGATGAGGCTAAGGGAATTTACCAGAAATTTCTGGATAGGTTCCCCGAACATTACCTTTTGCCTGGCGTTTACCAGGGCCTGGGAAGGTGCTATGAAAAACTGGGACAGAAAGATGAAGCAATTAAAATCTATCAACAGATGTCCCATTTCTACTCAGGCCAAGTCTGGAAAGATCTGGCTGAGGCGAGAATAAAAGCATTATCGCCTACGCCCTGAATTTAATATGGGTTAGATTCTTTTAAGAGGAAAATTCAAGTTTTTTCTTGACTTTCTCCTCTTTTTTTTATAAGGTATGCTAAAATATCTCCAATATGTTTGTCCACTTAGGCAAGATTTCAAATGGAGTCCTCCCGAAAGGGAGGGAAGCAAAGCTTACGCTTTGCCACTACAAAAAGAGAATGTGGAATGTAGCGGCAGAGCGACAGCTCTGCTAAAAGGATTGTAATTCCTGGAGTCCTCCCGAAAGGGAGGGATACCCCCGATGAAATCGGGGAGACTCCAAACAAGGAGAAAATGTTTGAAACGAACTATTCTGTTTTTTGTTTTGCTTTTCGTTCTCGGGATACCTCTGCAAGTTTGTCTGGCGGGCGTGAGAGTGGGAGAAGAAGCCAGAATAAGGTGGGTGCCGACAAGTAATAAAGACGAAAGTCATTTCTATCAGAGAACGAGATTTCTTATAGAGGGAATATTAGAAAAGGGAGTTACAGTCGGCTTGAAGTTACAATCGAGGGGTTTCTGGGGCGTTGACACTTCCACAGTAACGATTGAAGGATTGACTCGCAGGAATATGCTGCCCTGGATTGAAAATGCCTACGTAAAAGTTGATGAATTTTTTGGACTTCCCCTATATCTAACTTTTGGAAGACAACCTCTCCAATACGGAAATGGGCTATTGGTTGATGATAATGCTTCAGGTTATGATGCGATTAAATTATCGGCCCTTTTGCCCTGGCGGTTTGAATGCGAGCTACTAATGTTAAAGCCTACAGAGGCAGATGGGGTCAGCCCTGACAACTGGAAAGAGAAGAGCGGTTATGCACTATTCCTCAAGAGAAAATGGAAAAGCATTACTCCCCAAATTTCTGGTTTCTGGCAGAGAGACAGAATTACTGGTATTGATAAGCAGTTTCTGGGTCTCGATTTGAGCGGAAAACTCGGAAAGGGACTCGACTGTCGAGGTGGCATAGTCACCCAGTCTGGAAAAGGGGGAGGAAGGGATTACGGAGGTCTGGCTTACATATTAGGTGGAGACTTTGAGGCCGAGACCAAAATCGGTAAAGGCATGCTTGTTTGTGAATATTTCGTTGGCAGCGGGGAAGCCCCCATCCCCATTACAGGAAAAGATGAAAATTTCATCTCAGACTACGCTCACCTATCAGAAGAAGAGTATGGTGAATATTATATGGAAAATAGAAGCGAGGTCAGGATTGAAGATCCCGACTATGCAATTGCTAACCTGAAGATATTTAAATTAGGAATCTCCGTCTTTCCACTCCCTGAATTAAGGACAGGGCTTAACTATTTTGTTTACGATTCTTATACCCCTAAAGGCGACATAGGAGACGAAATAGACCTTTTCGTTAAATACAACTATTCTTCAAATCTTTCGCTTCGATTGGTGTATTCTACTTTTATGGCGGGAAAGATTGCTAAGAATAGCGCAGATAAAGTTCTGGGGGAGGTGATGGTAAAATTCTGACGCCCGTCATGGGATGAGCTTGTGGGATGGGTGCACAATTAAAGCAAAATTCGAGAGAAAGGAGGCAAAATGAAGAAAATACTAGTTGGCTTGGTAGCAGTAAGTATTCTGGTGAGTTTCCCACTCAAGGGGGAAGCGGTCAACTTGGAAAACAGACTCGGACTGGGTTATTCTGCTTTTTCACCTTTATCTGGCTGGTCCATCAGGTATTGGCTAAGTGAAGCTCTCGCTGTAAATGGAGTTATTGGTTTCCATTTCGTGACGGATAGCAGCGAATTTCTTCTGGGAGGAAGAATAATCTATAAGGTTAAAGATGAGAAAAACCTGAATTTGTATCTGGGTGGAGAAATTGGTGTAGATTTGAGACAGAATTTCGATGATAATTTTTCTGTAGGTCCATTTGCAGGAGCTGAGTACTTCTTCGCGGGGCTTCCCAATTTGGGTTTCGGAGCGGAAATTGGCGCCTATTATGAGAGCGCCGATTCGACTTTCGCAACACTTTTTGGTGGGCTCTCTATACATTACTACTTCGGTGCTCCGCAAGAGGTTGAAAGGCCAAAAGAGAAGACGGAAAAGCTTCCTACTCCTAAGAAGAAGTAAGTATGTCTCAAAATAATGTTCTCTATGTTTCGTTTCTATGGCATATGCACCAGCCACATTATAAGGACCTCCTGGAAAATAAATTTGTCCTTCCCTGGGTGAGACTTCACGGGATTAAGGACTATTACGACATGGTGGCCTACTTAGACGACTTCCCTAAGATTCACGTAAACTTTAATCTTGTCCCTTCCTTAATAGACCAAATAAACGATTACGCCGAGAACAATCTAACTGACCAGTTTCTGGATCTCACTTTGAAACCTGCCAATAAGCTATCCCCGGAAGAGAAGATTTTTATTCTCCAGAATTTCTTTATCGCAAACTGGGAAAATATGATTAAGCCCTTTCCCCGCTATTGGAACCTTCTGTCTAAGAGGGGAAGGTACGTGGCTTTGGAGGAGTTAAAAGAGATTCAGAAAAACTTCAGCACGCGAGACTTCTTAGATGTGCAGGTGCTTTTCAACCTCTGCTGGATTGACCCTTATCTACGAAAGCAGGACCCCCAACTTAGCGGATTAGAGAAGAAAGGGAAGGGATTTACTGAAGAAGAGAAGAGACTAGTGATAGATAAGCAACTCGGAATAATGAAGAAGATAATTGGCAAGTATCGAGAGAAACAAGAGGGGGGACAGATTGAAATTTCTGTTACTCCTTATTACCATCCAATCTTGCCCCTCCTAATTGACATTGAATCAGCTAAGATGGCGACCCCTGAAATCGCCCTGCCCAAAGAAGAGTTTCGCCACTGGGAAGACGCAAAAGCTCAGATTGAACGGGCAGTTGTCTGTTATGAGAAGTTCTTCGGCCGGAAGCCCAAAGGGATGTGGCCCGCCGAGGGCGCGGTTTCAGAAGCAATTGTCCCTTTAATTTCCCATGCAGGAATAGAGTGGATTGCAACTGATGAGGATATTCTGGCATCCTCGATAGGTGTTTCTCCCCATAAAGCCGATATTCTTTATAAGCTCTATCAGTTCAAGACGGACGACAGTTCGCTGAAAATTGTCTTCAGAAACAAGAAACTATCCGACCTGATTGGTTTCACCTATGGGCAAGTTCCACCTGAAGAGGCAGTGAGGCATTTCATGCAGGAACTTCACAATATTCACAAGCGGGTGAGCTGCTTCCCTGGACCCCATCTGGTCAGCATTATACTTGATGGAGAGAACTGTTGGGAATATTATAAGAATGATGGATGGGACTTTCTGATGCGTCTTTACCAGGCAATCAGTGATGACCCATTGCTGGAATCGTTAACAATCAGTAAATTTGCGGAAAAGTACACAGAGCCTGTTTCCTTACCCAAGCTATGGAGCGGTTCTTGGATAAACTACAATTTTGGTGTCTGGATTGGCCATAAGGAGGATAATCTTGCCTGGGACTATCTCTCCAGAACCCGTAAGTTGTTAGCCCATTTTGAAGAAGGACATCCTGGAAAATATAAAGAAGAGATAGAGAAAGCGAAGGAGGAAATATATATTGCGGAAGGGAGTGACTGGAACTGGTGGTATGGAGACGAACACCACTCTGCCAACAATCTCGCTTTCGATAACCTTTATCGGAAACACCTGATGAATGTCTATACTTTCCTGGGAGAAAGGGTACCAGACTGGCTCCATATTGCCATTTCTGGCCAGGAGAAACCTCGGCCCAAACGCCAGCCGGTCGACTTCATAAATCCCATCTTAGATGGTAAAATAACCAATTATTTCGAATGGCAGGGGGCCGGACAATACGATGTCTCCGACACCAGAGGACCACTGCACCGTCGAGCAAACATTGTCAAGAGTTTCTATTACGGATTCGACCTCAACAATTTGCATCTACGTATCGATACAACCATAGAACTTTCTTACGAAAGTTTAACAGACCTCACAATCAAAATCAATTTCTTTAAGGAATCTCCCCAACAGGCAAGAATTCAAATGGTAGACGACCGAAATTTGGGTCTTTCTCTTTTCGATGTAGTTCAGGAGGGACCCACGGAGAACTATCAGAAGTTCAAAGATTTAACTTCCATTACTTATCAGAAAATCATAGAATTGAGTATACCTTTTGCCGACTTAAAAGCAAAAGCTGGCCAGACAATAGAGCTTGTAATCGTTTTAGAGCGGAACAATATCGAACTTGAAAGATGGCCTTTCCATGGCACAGTAAGCCTGGTAGTCCCTGGGGAAGATTTTCCCCTCGACTATTGGTCGGTTTGAGAACTTCCCGGCAATTTGTAATTTGTAATTTGTAACTTGAAATTTGTAATCTGTAATTTGTGATTTGGAATTTGAAATTTGAAATTGGCAATTTGAAATTTTTAATTTTCATAAGGGGGTGAGAAAGATGCCAAGCTGGGCATTCTGGCTTGTCCTAATCCTTTTAGCACTACTTCTGATTCTCGGTGCCATATTTGCACTCAGAGACTTCCGGAAGAATACCAAACTCGGTAGCCTTATCGTTCATTACATTCTTTTGGTAGTTCTTACCTTACTCGTCCTGAAGCTGGTTTTCTCTGTTTTTGCCCTGGCAGTACCTTTTTGACCCCAAACCGGCCATTTATGAGCCACTAACCATATAAACAAGGCCAAAATTTGCGTTTTGAGGCACCTTTTCTTCAAAAAAGCATAAAGGGCTATGTATTTTTGTCTATTTCACCCTAAAATAGCCTTCATACATATAGCCGTGCTTTCCTAAGATACTGCTGAAAAAATCAATTTTGTAGCCGCAAACTTCAGTTTGCGTAAAAACATGACAGAAACAGAAGATGATAAAGGATACAACAATTTTTCGCCGGTCCGACAGGACTCCGAACGGACGTCGGACTCCTTCGGAGCTAAAGCCGTCGCCTACCATTTTTCAACAGTATCCTAATCACCGTATGCTGACATTTACTCTTAAAGTCCACCTTAGCTCTGCGTAACTGGTTTGACTATACGCAGCAAGCAAAAACTCAAGCACACAAGCAAATTCCTCGCCGACAAACTACCCACCTATAGGGAAATTTTACGGGGTTTTTTTCCAATTTTTGTCTCCCGCAAGTACATATAATGTATATTATGTTAACTTTTATGTAAAACTTCCTGTTGAAATTAGCTTGAACCAAATTGTTAATTTTTTTTAGGAAATCTTCTAATTTCTTCATAAAATTAGCATATATTTACAATCTACTTTAAATTTTGGCCTAAGAAGTACGGAAAAATCTCTTTTTCCTGGACCGTTAGAAGGTGGGAGTTCTTTCCTTTGTGGTTCTTGCCGCGTTTTTTGAAGAAGGAATTAGCCGTTTGTTTTAAAAGAAAAAGGGGTCAGAGTGATTTTCTCGTTCCCCTTTGTTGAAAACCGTTTTCAGAATAAAATAGAGCTGTCAGAAGAATGACTGTGACCCCTCTTCCGCTTTTCCGATTATTGCCCCAATCCTCTAGCCTTTTCCAGACAAGTACTGCATGCCCTGAGGATCTCTTCTTTTTGAAGGTCGTACTGTTTTCTTATCCTCTGGATCATATCAGTTCTGCCGGAGGATATCGCAAAACAACAGGAAAGGCAGATAAGTCTATTTATCAGTGGACAGATGACTGTCTTCTCTACCTCTTTTTGGCAGATGGCACACTCTTCTCCCATTAGGCTTCCCCTTTTTGGATAAACTCGCTTAGAAACTCATTCCCTATGGCTTTTTAGGCCTTTTTCACTTTCTGAACGACTATTATCCCCTCCCTGACCATAAAAACGGCCAAAATAAGCAAAATCGAGCCAATTATGGCCAATAAGTAGTTTCGATTTCCAATAAAGCCACCCACCTGGTAGATTAGGGCTGCTGTGGTGGTGAGTAGAACAAAAATTCCCGGGTATATCGTATACTTTGTTGGCTTCTTCATCGCCCAAAGGTAAATGGTAACTACCACGAGAGCCAGCGCTGCCACCAGTTGATTGGAAGCTCCAAAAATTGGCCAGATTGCCTTCCAATTGCCAAATGCTAAGTATCCTGCGAAGAAAATGACAACCGCTGTAGAAAAATAGCGGTTCTGGAATATTTTCCATTTCAAACCTTCACCGAGTAACTCCTCTGTTATATACCGGTTAACTCTGGCAGCAGTATCTAAAGTGGTCATTACAAAACTATTGAGCATAACCATCGCAACTAATGAGCCGAAAGTTGCGCCTATAAGAGGTGCCGCTATCTGACCAAAACCTATGGCAAAAGTGCCAATCCAGTTCCCTCCCTTAATTAATTCTGGATAGACCAATCCTTCTCGTCCTGCTCCTCCTGTCCAATAAAGACCAGAAGCTACAGCAAGAAGAGCTATTACAGCCACAGCACCTTCCAAAAGCATTCCTCCGTAGGCAACTTTCTTGGCATCTCTCTCATTTGCCAATTGCTTGGATGTTGTTCCACTGGCAATCAGTGAATGGAATCCTGAAATTGCTCCACAGGCAATGATTACAAATAGCATTGGCCAGAGGTTACCCTGACCGCTCGACCACTTAATGAAAGCAGGAGTGTGCATACTGGGATGGGAAAAGAACAGTCCCATATAGCCAAGGATTAGTCCGAAAAATAGGATAAAAGAGGATAGATAGTCCCTCGGTTGAAGAAGGATATTCACAGGAGTTATAGAAGCAATAAACGAGTAGACCAATAATACAGCTATCCAGATTTCTGTGCTG
>CAZJWT010000007.1:0-22314 GCA_964550005.1 uncultured Clostridia bacterium
GGTATTGTTTTTTTAAAAACAGCAACATTAATTAAGTATTATGCCCGCAATGACAGACCAAAAACGAGACTTTTTCAGAGACCAAAAAAATTTATTTGACAATAGCCATCTTCTTTCTGTCTACGGCTACGCCGTTTTCTCTCAGAACTACTATGTATATTCCTGAAGCTACTTGCTTCTGCGCTCTATTCCTCCCTTCCCAGGTAGTTTTATGTTCTCCCTCAGGCTTATAGCCCTCACTCCAATCTTCTACCCGCTCTCCCGTAAGGTTGTATACCTCGATTACCACATTGGCTGCGCTGCTCAAATTATAGGAAATGGTTGCAGTTCTCGCTTTTGCTGGATTGAATGGATTGGGATAGATCTGGTTCAACTTGCTCTTCTTTCTTTCGGGAGAGGCAGAGGGACTACTGGAAAGGAGCGACTTATTTCCTACATCATCTACTGCCCTAATAGCAAAATAGTATTTTCTTCCTGGAGTCAAATTCCTTACTGCAAAAGTCTCCTCTCTCCCCACATTTTTCGGGATGGGCTCGCCCGATAAATCGCTCGCTTCACACCAAGTAGCATAGTTAGTTATTTCCCTTTCTAAATAACGAATTACATATTCAGTAGCCCTGCCAACATTTCCGTCATCACCCGGCGCATTCCACTTCAATATCACCTCTCCAGTATTTGAGCCATTCTCTACTTTAAGCTCTATCTTTCCCGGACGGGTGTTATCTCCCGTGTCTGAAAATCCCATCTTATTTAGAGCATCCGTAATATACGGAATTTGCATAAAGACATCCCAGACCATTCCGGTTCTATGATTCTCAATGGCTAACATTGTTGCTCCCTGGCTGATTCCAATTACATCATCTGCCCGCCAATCCGGACTTCGGTCGAGATTAAATCCGTCACAAAATCCGTATTTGCCCCAGATGAAACTCTCATAGTTGTCGTACATATACCTCAGTGTTTCTATTGACTCTCCCGGCGTAAACCCTATTGAACCTGCTGCTGCTGTCGGCTGAACTGTGCCGTCATCATTAAGACCTCCTCCTGGTTCCGCCCCATAGGCAGTATACCCACTGTCAGGGTCATCGCCTGAAGTCAAGCCCCAGCACTTTGAACTATAAGTAGTGTAATCATCATCAACATCTTCTACATCATCGTGGTGGTCAATGCAGAATTGCCTGTTCGCCAGAGTAGCACTCTCCGAATTTTCAAAATAGTTGACGCCTGCATACTCCTTTCGCCGAAAGTCAACCCAGATGTGCGGATACTGATGGACAAATAGGGGATTATTCGGTGAACAGTAGATTAATGTATAACCTTTGTAACTGCCTACAGGTGTTGTCATATCTGTCCAGCAATCCGCATTCTTCGGATGGGTGGGCGAACCTATGGCTAAGACATCAAGAAGAACCCCCTCGTTGAAACTGTTCCAGTAAGAAGAGCCAAATCCTTCCACTGGTTTCCAGGACATATTTACAAATTGATGAGCTCCATCATCACTCATCCAAATCCAATCCGCCGCCCGGTATAATTCGTCGGCTATAGTTTCAATCTCTGTCCCTTTGAAATATTGGCCAGCAAAGAGCGCACCGGCAAGAAAGAGAGTTGTGTCAATAGAAGAAACTTCGCAACTGCCGTAGCGCTGCCCGGTATTGATATTGAGCCAGTGATAAAAGAATCCGTAAACATCCTGGACAGGTCCATCTCTAAATGTTTTGAGAGTGGTTAGAATACGGTCATAAGCGTCATCATAACTTATCCATCCTCTACTCTGAGCCACGCATATTGCGGTTAATCCAAACCCAACTGAGGCAATGCTTGCACGGTCGTATGTATGGGAAGTGAAATTCGTCGCTCTGTCCTGAATTAGCCCATTGGAGGGATTCGCCTCATCCCAGAAGAACCAGAAAGTTTTCTCTTCCGCCATATCGAGAAACTCATCATCGGTCAATCCCTGAGCGTCAACTCTCCATAGAGAACTCAAAACAATAAAAAATAGGAGAGCGAAAAAGGCTCTCCTAACATTTATAATCTTTCTCATTGTCGTAGAATATAGTAGCAAAGCGAAGTTTTGCCTTCCATTATTGTAGCAGCAAAGCGAAGCTTTGCCTTTGTTTAGCAGAGCTATCGCTCTGCAGCTACATCCCTCTCTGTAGCAGCAAGGCGCAAGCTTTGCCTTACTGTAGCAGAGCTACCGCTCTGCAGCTACATCTTTAGAACATTACTTCCAGGGCGAGGCGGGCGAAATTGTCAGCAAAGGGATAACCTTTTGGCTCCCAGCTTGGGTCTCCGAACCTGGTTGTCTTGTACATTCCCAAAAGCTTTAGATACGACGCTGGATAGTATTCAATCTTAGTCTGAAAAGAATCAGTCACATAGGTCTTGCCAGTGAGAGGATGCTCTATGTCCTCTCTGCGGAATTTAAACCACAACACGAGGGGAAGTCTGATTCCGGGAGTTACCGGATGGACGAGGTGGAAACGTAAGTACAGCTCGCTCACCGTGACTTCTTCGTTCCTGTCCACATCGAGACTGGAACGGAGGCTGGTATATTCATAATCTTCTTTTCGATACTCTCGGAATATACCCAGCTCCATTCCACGGAAGCCGTAATAGTAGAGGCTAAGATTAGTGCGTTTTCGCCCGTAATCTCTGTTTGAATTGCGAATTATGTCATCGTAAGCAACGGAGGCAATAAATCCCCTATAGGACTGGTCAAACTGAAGATTATAACCCTTCTGGTCACCATCCACATCATCAAAAACTGTCGGCTCCTGCCGATACTCTGGCTTAAAATTTTCGCCCACCCATCGATAACCGTAACTAAGTTTTGATCCATTCCAGAAAAGATTGTCGAAAATTAACTTTCCCCGCCACATATTTCCACAGAGGGAGACCGGGCTATCCAGCTTCTGGCTATAGGTTGGTTCTGTTGGGTCAGTACGGTCAACTTCAGCGTATTGGTGATACATATCGCTGCCATAAATTCCTTCAAGTGTAATTCGATGGTCAAGCAACTGCTCTAAAATTCGAAACATAAAGGTTGTATCTCTTTCCACTGGCTCTATCTTGTTGGTCTCTTCCAAAGTTCCGTCTCCCCCTGAAGAGCCTGAAAGACGGGCTGTCTCGGAATGGTGAATTCCGATTGCCTCCAGCAGAAAATATCGCCAGTACTGCCGGAAGCGGCTTTCTAAAGTGAAAGAATTGAAAGGTTGTTTAATAAAGAAAGAATTATAATTGAGTCCATGATAGTCCCCGTCAATAGAGAGCCCTTTCCATCCGTAAACAGGACTAAAAGTATATCGGCTCGAATCGAGCCAGAGGTGTCCCAGGGTTAACCTCGAAGCCTGGGGGAGGATATCGTTCACCATAAATTGTAGAGTGGGAAATTCTATCTGGGCAGATTCTCTCCAGGTTTCCTCAAAAGGCCAATTTTCGAGCTCAACGCCATAGGCCGCTTCTCCAAACTCCTGCGTCTCGGCTGCAATCTCCATTTTTCCGCCAAATCTTGAGAGTCTGCCCTCAAGCGAGAGACTTCCCATGCCGAAAATTCTGCTCTTCTCTTCAGGAGTATAAGAATAGGCAGTGTAAATTGTAGCCCCGAGCTCTGTCCCCTTCTTATCAGAATATTCTTTAGGGTTACCCAGTGAGGAACCCTTGCCTGATGTGGACTCTTGTCCTAGCTCTTCTCCGGGAGACTGAGCAAAATATATGTTATCAATATACATCGTTCCTGTTTTTCTCGTCACATTCTCATTAAATACTATCGTTAACTCTGTCATCTTTCTCCATTCCCCTATTCTCTTGAACTTCCCCAAGGGGATGACTATCTTTTGCCAGGAAGAGCTTACTCCGTCAACCAGGAACTTATCGGTCTGGTCGATATTCTTCAGTTCAACAATAAATTTCCGCGTGAAACCCTGTAGCGGGTCTCCCTTAATATAAAAAATGAGATATTCATAACCACTAAGGTTGGCATTGTTCAGCAGAAAATAGAAGCCATTATAAGCAGTATGCGGAATCTCACTGGCAAAGCCAATAATCGAATCCATATCGTAATCATAAATGTAGTAAGGAGTATCAGGAAACTCCCTTAGATAGGTGAGGGTCGATTCGATATCGTAATCCAACCTCATAGAACTACCAGTCTCACCCACCCGAATCTTAGAATCAAAAGAAGCCATACAACCCTGAGACTTGTCCTGGGGATTTACATTCCAGGTGTAGCTTTCTCCGCCCAGCTTATTAAGAAATGTTTGTTCGTCGAAATCATCCACTAAAAGAATTTTACTTTCGGCACCTGGGCAACACATGAAAGTCACCACTAAGGCTACAAATCCAGCTAATAGAATAGAGAAGTTGTTTCTTCCCATCAATCTACACCCCATATTCCAAAATTCTTGTAGCAGCAAAGCGTAAGCTTTGCTTCACCCCTCACCCCGACCCTCTCCTCCAAGGGAGAGGAAACTTCCCGAGCATTATGGCAGAGTTATTGCTCTGCAGCCACATTCTTTTTGTAGCAGCAAAGCGCAAGCTTTGCACAGATTGAATCTGTGCCTACAATAGTTTTGTACAACACTTGTAGGCCCCGATTCATCGGGGCAACCAGCATCATCTGTAAGCGGAGCTATCGCTCTGCTACTCCGTTTCCAGATAGCTAAAAGGTTATTACCAATGAAAAAAGGTGGGTGCCTCCCAGGTCATAGTGTCTCTCCCAGGCATAGTCGAAGCGGAAAAATTTATAGCCGAGACTCCCGCCCAGAGTAAAATTCCACTTACCCTTATCCTGGTTAATCACACCCGTTCTCAATGCTATACTATGCTCCAGTAGCCACCGCTCAATTCCCAGGTGGGTCTCAACATAACTTTCCAGAAGCTTGTCTAAATCGAGGGCGAGGTTCAGAAAAGGATTTGGTCTAAATCCTATTCCCAGCCTTAAATTCGCAGGAAGTTCATCTTTTGCCTGAGTCTCCCACCTTATTTTTGGCCGATTGAAGTCCTGATATAGAAGTCCCAAGTTTAAGTGTCCAGCGAAAGTATTGTATAAGACAGCAATATCTGCTCCTAAGCCGCTACCACCCCTTTCATAGTCCACAGAATAATATTTTATGTTTCCTCCAAAGCTTAACGCCGTACCCATTCTAACACCATACGAAATAATATAAGTGTTCTCATTGTAATCCATGAATTCTACATTTCCTGTCGTGCCCAGACGTATCCAGCTTAATCCCAGTGAACCATTGCCAATATTGGGATGGACATATCCCAGAAATTCATAATTTATCAATCCTAAACCGAAGAGGTCTTTATGCATAAGAGTGAGCTGGCTCTTTTCTATCCGCGCTATACCAGCAGGGTTCCAGTAAAGGCTATTTCCATCGTCACTTACTGCTGTAAAGGCATCTCCCATTCCTTTTGGACGAGCCCCAATACCTATCCTGTCAAAAGCTCCAGCCTCCGCTTTCTCTGACGGGTAATGGGCGACCGCTAACGCAATAGCGGTTAGCACAATCAAAAAAAGTTTATAAACCACGTGACGCATAATGTCACATCCCCTGTTTGTAGCGGCAAAGCACTGTCATTGCGAACGAAGTGAAGCAATCTCGAGACTGCCACGCTCCTTTCAGTCGCTCGCAGTGACATGACTATGACGCAGAGCTATCGCTCTGCCGCTACAACTTTTTCCTTCCCCCGATTTCATCGGGGACTCCAGATAATTCTGGATTCCTTGCGAAAGCAAGGTCGCCTCCCTTATTTTGGGTAAAAAAGTAGCCTGTCCCCTTTTTTAGCGGATTACTCCGATGATGTGCTTTACCTGGTCCGTTTTCTTGTCTAAATCCTTCGCTTCCAGAAGATATATATATAAACCATTTCTCACTAACTTTTCAGAATTATCTTTTGCATCCCAGTCTATGGTATGTTCTATATCTGGTGCCATTTCGCCGCCATCTATCCTTCTTATCAGATTCCCAGCTAAGTCATAAATCTTCAGTATTACATTCGCATAGCGGGCAAGTTTGAACTCAAAATTAGCTACATCCTTAATCCCGTCATTATTGGGCGAGATGGGATTGTCTGGGACAACAATACTTTGAATCAGTGAATCTCTTCTGCCTTTTCTGAAATCTTCCACTTCCAGAACTTCAAGTTCATCGATTTTCAAAGTGCCACTGCCGTCGTCTCCTTTGCTCACCACAAAAGAGATAGCTTCAACTTTGCTCAAGTCGAGCATCTCGGCAGTATCGCCATTACTATAGGTTCCACTTGTGTGGAGAGTGAGTTCCTCGTAAGGGATGGTTGCAGTTTTCCACTCATCCCCTGTGTTGGTAACATCATAAATTTTCTTAGAGAATATAGTGCCATTCTTATCCATTACTCTCAATTCCAGGTTGTTGGCATCTCCTGTTCCTTTATATCTAAATCTGAAGGAATCACTTCCAGCAATATTCCTTCCCCAATCCCTTTCCATTACCACCCAATCATCAATAGCTCCCCGACTAAAACTATATGTCAACTGTAATGCTTTTCCATCCTGACCAGATACGCTATCTAATGATGTTGTTGTAATTCCCTTATCTTCATCGAGTCCATAATTCTGCCAACCGGAAATGGCAGCAGGCTCATCCATATCATCCAGAGAAGAAATCTTGCCTTCCAGAGAAGTTCCCGACTTGGCAAATCTTATCTTATCAATGTAGACTGTTCCCGAATTGGGACTCTGGTCAAAGGTTATAACCAGCTCTGTTACCTTAGATAAATCGAGCCCGGCAAAGCTTGCCAGAGGCATAGTTACTTCTTGATAAGTAGTAGGAGCCCCACTGCCAAAGCCAGCACAAGCTGTGAGCTGAACTTCAGGCCAGGGAGCGCTGTCACCCTGATGATGCAGTTCGACTTTGAATTTTTCCCCTCCAACTTCTCCTTTCAGCCAGAATTTCAAATCTCCACCGGCAAACCCACTTAAGTCCTTCCCGCTCTCATCTGACTTCGTTTTGCTCCAGTAACCGCAATATGAGCTTCCGCCCCTGTCGTAAATCAATTTTAGAGCGTAGGCACCTTCCTTTCCATCCCTATCATATGATTCAGAACAAGTCTCAGTGGGGTCATCTGGATTGGGGTCATAGATTCCTGCATTGCCCCCGAGGTCATTGGGTGGTGTCCCACAATTGAAGTTATCGAAGAGAAGACTGACTGATGGCGTGTTCAACTGATAGGATTCCAACCCGTCAATTGCTACTTTCCCACTCCCACCTTCCGACACATTTACAGCAAAACCTATCTTGGTGATATTTCCTCTATCCAGCGTGCCATCCCCGGTTCCTTCCCAGTGGGAGAGGCTATCAAATGTCAGGATTGCCTTAGTCCAGCTGGAAATATTTGAAAGGTTAGCCAGTTTCCTGTCAAATACATCGCCGTCAGCATCACTTATCTGAAACTTCATGTGATTGGAATCCCCCGCCCCCTTATAATAAAAAGTAACAGCGTCTCCCGAAGAGGTGTCCAGATTGGCGAAATCTTCTCTCGTTATGCTAACCCATTCCCCGGAATCGAGATCATAGTCCAGTTGAATGGCATTCCCTGTTAAGCCAGCCACTGTGGAAGTAGATAGGCTTGACCCCCTATCCACCTCAACTAACCAATTGGTAGCTAATTCCATAGTGTCCAGAACTTCGGCAAAACCCGACCCCGCGAGAAGAATCGGGAAAAGAAAAGTCATAAACCAACTTTTAACTATTTTCCTGAACATTTGCAAGTATAAGCTTCTCATTTCTCAATAATCACCAGCTCCACCCTTCTATTGAGCGCTCTACCCTTCCATGTATCATTTTCAGCAATGGGTTTAGCCTCTCCGTAGCCCGCAGCGTGCAGACGGTCAGGGTCGATTCCACCGGTTATCACCAGGTAGTTCAGAACGACCGCGGCCCTTTTTCTGGAGAGGATAAGGTTCACCTCATCATTTCCCATACTGTCCGAGTATCCCTCAATGCGTAGTTTATATTCAGGATTTAACTTCAAAATATCTACCACTCTATTTAGCTTGGGAAATTCCCTCGTTGGAATATGAAGGTCTCCAGAATCGAAACTGATACTCACGGTACCGGGAAGGCGTGTCTCTTTAACCTCTTCTGTCCCTTTAGCTACTTTAGTCTCTTTGACTTCTTTTGCCTCTTCGACGCCTTTGCCATCAGAGAAATAGACATCATCAATGTAAATAACCCCGTCTTTGGGGTTACTTGTCAAATCATCAAATACAATCACGAATTCAGTCATTTGACTCCAGTCGGTTATTGCCTTAAACTTTTGGAAAGGAATTACCACCTTTTGCCACGCGCTCGTGATTCCAGTAACGAGGAAACTGCCCACCTCGGTAGGATTTTTCAACTCCACTTTAAACCTCGGTGTAAAGCCCTTCTCTTCGTCTCCCTTGACGAAGAAGACGAGTTCTTTGTAGTCTTTCAGGTTCTGATTCTGCAATTTTGTCCAGAAACCATTGTAGGCGGGGTTAGGAGAATCTACATCATAGACTAATTTCAAGGAATAACCCTTATCTCCGTACTTCACCTCAGAAGAAAATGAGTCTGTACACATCTGGGTTAGGTCAGTGGGGTCCCTATTCCAGGCACCAAAGTCTCCTCCCAGATTGTTAGGCTTACCCCCTGAATCAAAATCTGCCAGCTTGAGAATTGCTGCATTGCTCCTTCCTAATAGTAGGAAAGCCATTAATAGTACGAGAACTACTACCAGATTGATGCAACTTTTCCGAAACATCTCTTACCTCCTTCCGTAAGAATAGTAGGGGCGACCACAGAGTGTCGCCCCTACACTGATGCAGAGCTATCGCTCTGCAGCTACACCCCATTATTGTAGCAGCAAAGCGTAAGCTTTGCTTTTAGCAGAGCTATCGCTCTGCCACTACATTCTACATTTATTTTTGTAGAAAAAAATGACTCTGACCCCTTTTTTCTTATTTTGAAAAATGGAGATTATCAATATATATTGCTCCGTCCCTATCTGTGGCTATTCTGTCTTCAAATACCACGACGAATTCGGTCATCTTGCTAAAGTCAGTAATTCCTACAAAGTCCTTGAAGGGAACAACTACTTTCTGCCAGTCCGAAGTGACTCCCTTTACGTAATATCTACCCAGTTCTTTCTTGTCGTTCTTCAGTTCAATCTTAAACTGGGTAGTGAAGCCATCTTTTTCGTCGCCTTTTACATAGAAGACAAAATTCTTGTAGGGAGTAACATCAATATTCTGCAATTTAGTCCAATAACCATTATAAGCTGGGCTGGGAGAATCAACATCATAGTCTATCTTCATAGAATATCCCTTCTCTCCACACTTGACCTCAGAAGTGAAATATTCCCTGCATCTTTGGGTATCATCCGCAGGGTCGCGGTCCCATGCCCCCAAATCACCTCCCAGGTTATTCGGCTTTGCTCCATCATCAAAGTCATCCATCATCAGGATGTCTCGAGGTTCTTCCACTCCCATTTTCTCTTCTTTAACTGCCTTCTCTTCTTTTGCCACTTTCTCTTCTTTAACTTCTTTCTCTTCTTTAACTGTTTTTTCTTCCTTTACTCGGTACTCTTCCAATGGAACGCAGCTAAACAGAAATAGGATTCCCAGTGCCGCTAAAGAAAAGAAGATAACATTCTTCTTCATTTACAATTCCTCCTTTCTGTTCTATTTTTTGCTCAACATTGTAACAGCAAAGCGCTGTCATTGCGAACGAAGTGAAGCAATCTCGAGATTGCCACGTCCCGATTTTTAATCGGGACTCGCAACGACATCATTATAATACTTTTCAAAATCTTACGGTAAGTGAAATTCGGTGAGAACCATAGGTCTCTGCTATCTGGAGAGGGAAGATAAAAGCATAATCGAGTTGGATACCAAAATATCTTGAGAGGACCTTGTTGAAGCTTGAACCAAATGTAATTTCCCTGGTATTCCCGCCCATCCTGAGTCCCAATAGCCTATCGATGAACCAGCCCTCCAATCCCAAATGGACATTTAGCTTATCTCCCGCTTTCCCCCAATCCTGAAAACGATAGGCGAAATCGAGCGTCGGTGTCACATCCCGCACTATAATTCTCCTCAATATCTTAAATCCTTTCATTGTATAGGCAAATCCCACCCTCGCTTCCAGAGGAACTCTATCTCTATTCTTCAAACCGACGTCAGGCGTTGTGACGTTCTTAACACACATACCTATAGATAGTCCAGAAAACCTTGGAATGTTTGGCTTGACCAAACCCCCGATATCGAATGTAAAGTTAGCTTTAGAATGCCCGCTGGCAAATACAGGGTCTCCCCTCGAATACTCATTAAGTGTATAACCATGATTCAAACACTTCAAGTTTATACCTAAAAATAGTTCCGGGATTAATCTGGGAATGTAATCGTTAATCCTGTTCGCATAGGTCAAAGTATAGGTTTCTTCTCCATAGAGATCTGTAGAAACGAGACCCGCCCTGCTAATGCCGAATGAGCCAACTCCACTTATGGGAAGCGCATAAGAGAAATAGTTCAGCCCTAAATTTACTCCATCAAGACCTGTGTATAGTCTGGAGTACATAAAATTCGCTTCAGGATATCTCATCTGGGCAAGTCCAGCGGGGTTCCAAAGGGGACTTGAGGCATCGTCAGCTAATCCACAGAATGCCCCACCCATTCCAGCCGAGCGGGTGCCCCAGCCATTATCTTTAAAGGCAGAATACACTTTGCGTGGTGTGTTGGGTGCCACGCTTAATCCCACTAAGATTAAGATGGAAAACAATAATTTCTTAAACATCTTTAACCATCCCTGCAAATCTCTTCCCATCTCTTGTCAATTCCTTTATGCAACAGGTAAGCCTGAACATCGCCTGTTCTCATAAATATCTCCCAGTAGAAATCAGTCCCCAGTGAAATCAGCTTGGGAGTGTTACTATTTTCGTCCTTAACAAAGGATAATCCGACATCATATTGCTCGGGCAGCCCTCTTTTACCCGTACCTTCACTCTTCTTCTCCTTGGTCCAGACTATCCTGGCAATCGAATCTATCGGTTTTGAATTACCAACCACTTTTATTCCCAATCTCAAGAATTGGGGCAACCGATATTCTCGAGGCCACTCTAACAGAATTCCGTTACTGCTGATATTCTTAATAGTGGCATAGACCGATTCTTTTCCAGCGCGTTTCTTTACCGGAGCAACCGGTTTACATTGCACGGGGATTTTAACTGGAAAGCGATTAAATCTTCTTCTCTCGGTGGACCTTCTCTCTTTCACCATCAAACTTTCCCCCTTGTTAGCCCCGATTCATCGGGACAGCTACATCTACTTACCCCCTCAAAACTGCGAAACTCTTTTTGTAGTGGCAAAGTAGGGGACGGACTCTGTGCCGTCTCTACCGGGTGGCCACGGAGTGCCACCCCTACCAAGCAACTATTTCGCTACTGCTATCGTGCCGCTAACCAATTTTCTGCTTCCATTGACATTCGCCTTGAACTGATAAATATATACACCAGTTTCTACTATGTCTCCACCTTCATCTTTTCCATCCCATTCATAAGGCTCTCCATCGATTGTTTTTATCTTTTTACCTGTGATGTCATAAATCCTGATAGTTGTAGCCTGGCCACTCAAACCACTAAAATAGGCTACATCATTTTTCCCATCTCTACAGGTAGGGGTAATAATCCTCTCCTTAGGGCGATATTCAGAAATTCCCATCGGCCTGGCCTTGAAAAGACCGTAATAGCTAAAGTGGCTTACCTTTACAGTAGCAATGTTTTTGTCTCTATCAACCTCCCCGCCCGCCAGTCTCCAGATAAGCCCATCCCACCAATAGCAAGCCAGCTGACTCTCATTGAACTCCATTTCTTTTCCTTTCCAATCTTCGGGTTTGCCATTGTTATCCAGGTCAAAATAGAGTAGATTCATCGTGGCTGGTTTTTTGAATCTTGTCCCTTCCTCTGTGAAATTATAGATTGCTACAGGTTCCCAATCCTCTAATTCAGTATAGCCTGGTACTTTGCTTAAATTGGTGATTTGTTCTATCCTTATATTCGTCGTGTTAGTTAGCGCACCTTCTGAAATGTCAGCCATAACTTCACCATCATCAGGATTTCCATCGGGAAGAATTGCAGTTCCACCCTCAGGGCCAACGATTTCTGCAATACTTTGAGTGACCTTAATCATTTGTGGAGAATATTCATCTTTCCAGCGGCCAATGTTATCTTCTCCATCGCGAGCCTCCAGCCAGTAGAGTATCTCGCCGGGTCCAGTTACTGCCTGGGGAGGCAGAACGTAAGTGGCTATCTTTTCCACAGGACTCCCTCGCAAAGACATCCCTGCATTCTGCCACTTTCCACCTTTTCCTATTCTGTAGTGAATAGTTGCACTCTCCACTGACTTATTATCAGTAATGGTAGCATTAAATACTATCTTATTGCCAATAATGCCGATTTTCTCTATCGGCTGATGAGAAATGACTGGGACTTCCTGAGGAGCAAGATGATAAAGGTCAAATGAAATTATTGTTGAATAGTCTCCTGCACCTGCGCTTCCAAAAAGCCCTCCCAAGTAAACATAAATTGGCGAACTTGCAGATCTAACATCTGGGGAGGGATTGGTATTCGGATAGGGAGCGAGATTGGTATAACCTGCTCCACCATAACAGATATTTACATAGCCACCGTCAAAAGCCCCAGCCCAGCTTTCGTCATATCGAGGATCCAAGTCAGCCATATCGCCTTTATCCTTAAGCCATGCCCAATCATCAGTCGCATTGAAAGGAACGCCTCCTGGCTGGACATCATCGTAAACTCGCCACATTAAGGGAGCCCTCTGTCTCCCATCGGCAGTAACCAGACCTCCCCTCTGGTAACCTCCGCCATTCCAATTTGTGTTATCAGTGTAAATATCAATAAACCAGAGAGATTCGTCAGATTGATAACCTATTTCTATATATTGACCTGGAGTGCCGAGTTGCGTACCAGGAGTGACCTGGCCAAAGTCTATCCTATCACGAGGACTATTGTCGCTCACATTTCTTGCCTGAATTGAGAGAGTAGCCTGGCCATAGCACATCGTCAAGCTTCCTATGATTAGAATAATGCTACCCACCAATAGGAGGCTGGAAAACAATATTCCAGTTAATTCTTTCCTGGTAACTGCTTTGAACATTTCAGTTGTCCGCCCTAAAACGGATTTTCTCATTTCTCAAACTGTAAATTGTCCATATAGAGGACTCCCGTCTTGCTGCCTCCGTCAGCAACTATTCTCCAGTCCTCATAAACGAAAGTCATCTTACTTATGTTACTCTTATTCAGTCCAGCGAATGCGCTCAAAGGAATGGTGTACTTTTGCCAGCTGGTAGTTATAAATCTCAAATAAACAGCAGGAAAAGGAGAGCTGGCACGGTCTACCATTTCTACCTTCAAAATCTTGGGATTCTCAGTTGCAGACTTAGCCTTTATCCACACGGTAACATAGTTATAGTCGCTAAAATTGTGGGGTATTCCAGTCCAGCCATCTGCTCCGCCACCAAATATTATGAACTGTCCTCCCCAACCATTTGATCCGGCTGCATTGTAGGTGGACTCCAGAGCACTGGGAGACGAATAATAATTGCCTGATGTAGTAGTAAACGAATGGCTAAAATCTGTTGGAGGTGGATTGTTTGGCTGCATATCCCCCATATTGCCACCCAAAGCACAGGTGCCTAATTTATCTCCGAAGTAGTCTATTCTAACTTCATTCACGGATGAACTCCCGAAAGATATTCTGTCTATATAAATGGTCCCCTGAAGCGGACTTCCGTTCATAACGCTCTGAGAATTCTCAAAAGTAAACACGAGTTCTGTCATACCACTCCAGTTGTTGATATTAACGAAGTTATGAAATGGAATGGTAACCCCTTGCCAGGTAGTAGTTACTCCGCCATCCAGGTAGTCTGTGACATAGACTGCTGCACTGCTACTATTATTTTTTAGTTCCACTTTAAAGAGTTCTTTTCCCGCTGTTCCCTTCACCCAGAAAGAGATAGAAGTATAGCCACTTAAGTCTTTCCCTCCCAACAGGCTCCAGTAACCAGCATAGCTTGCTGAAGTAGAAACATTATAGTCAAGTTTTAAACAGAACGGACCTTCCTGAGGGGAAGTCGTAACCCGGGAATCAGTACAACTTGCTCCCGAAGATGCAAATGCGCCAGTGTTATACCCCCAGTTGTTGAGGTTTCCACCATCATTGAAATCGTCCAGAACCGGTCCAGGAGTGATTGGTTCCTGCACAACACTATTCACTGTTACCTGACCTGTGCGGTCAACTCCGGCAAAGACGATTCCGGATAATGAAAGGACTAAACCTAAAATGGTGGCTGGTTTCAAAATTCTCTTAATCATTCTCTCTACCTTTTATTGATATTTCACCCTGTTCATTTACGGAAAATAGAGTCTCATAGGAAGAAATTTTATCTTTTAGACCGTAAAGTTCGCCATAGCTGATGGTGGCTTTCCCCTTATATTCGCCTGGAGGAAGCACTCCGCCTTTCCAGTTCGCTGCAAATGTTCTTTTACCCTGAGGTAATACTGGAAGGCCATAGAAGATATCTGCCTCCTTTATTCTATTCCCCTCTCTGTCCTCTACCAACACTTTCCCCTTAGGCCGAATATGTACATTACCCTCATTTTCCACCGTCACTCCAAAACTAATTCCATAATTATCTGAGTTTTCGCCACCATATTTCGCCACATCCAACTTTTCAATATTGGCTTCCACAACTTCTGTTCCTTTAATAGCTACATAGATGCTTACTCCAAAGCGCGTTCTTATGCCCACTCCGCCACCCCCAGGAGTAAGGGAACCAAAAAAGACCATTGCCACGAGTTCCCCTTTTACCTCTTGCGGCACTTCTATTTTATATTTCACTTTTCTTACTTCCCCGGGACCAATCTCAAATTCACGCGGTTTAACCTCAAGCCAGGAAGGAACCTCAATCCCTTCCGCTCTTCTCAGCCAATCCTCCAGTTCAACTTTCACGCCGATAACCTTATCCTCATCATTTAATACCGTAAAACTCCCTGCCTTCCTTTTCCCCGGGGAGAGGCTAAGCTCAGTCACTGTCGGCTCTACACCAATCCCGGCATAAAGGACCGAGGAAAAATAGAGAAATAACAGTGCCACCAGGAGATATAAGTTTCTCCTGAGCATAAAGCCTCCGGTACCACTCCAATTCTGTAGCAGCAAAGCGTAAGCTTTGCTTCCATTATGTAGGTGACCACCCGCTTTTGCGGGATAAACTGCGTGCCACCCCTGCAACCTTTCTGTAGGGGACGGACGCAGTTTATGCCGATTTTTCGGCATGCCGTCCCTTCATCTGGGCGACCATCCCGATACATCGGGATCGCCCCTACATTGTTTGTGTAGGGGACGGACTCTATGGGAAAATGACTCTGACCCCTTTTTTCTTTTAAAGGTCGCCCCTACGCGGGTTGCTCGGCAGCTACATTGTCCTTTACTCGTGGTACAGGTCAATACCAACTGTCGTACCATAGGTGTCTGCTGGTGCAGAACCGAAGATACCACCAAGATAGACCATAAGCTTCTTATCGGTGTCCAGAACTCCTGTAGTGCCCGGTTCAACCACATTCATCCAATCAGGCCCGCCATAAGCAATGTTTGTATACCCTTGGCTATGAGCAGTTGCCCAGCTCTCGTTAGGCACTGTTCCTGGCATATCTACGTCTCTCTTGTCCTTGAGATATGTCCAGTTGGTGAGAGCAACCGGTGGGTCAGATACAGCTGTGGTTACTCTATAGGCCTGCCAGACCATACCCACGCGATTACCAGCAATCGCGCCTTTCATTCCCCCATATTGGTATCCCCAGGTGGTAGTTGAAGGTTGAGTAGCGAAGTTATCGGTGTAAACCTCTAATTCCCAACCTCCGTAGTTACTCGCCACATTTAGTTCCACATACTGGGCAGCCAACTTATTTCCCGTGCCTCCAGGTAGAGAACCGAAATCGATTAAGGTAACATTTGTGTTGTCGCTAATCTTTTTACCCTGGACTGTCAGTGAAGTGGATGCGCCAAGCGTGGCGCTGGCAGGAACTGTGCCTGTCCTATCCACTACAGCTAAAGAAGTTCCCACGCCAACAAGAAGTAGAACCAGCGTTAAGGCTCCTACTAACCAGATAGTTTTCCTTTCCATTTTTCCCTCCTTTTGAGTGAATTTTCAAAATCTACTACAGATACTCACCTCCTTTTCAATGTTTTTAATTGCTCCTGCTCCCTATATATCAAAAAGCCGAGCTACCTATACATTTTAGAAACGTTATCGGCAGCCCGGCAGACTGAACAGGAAAACCCAACCTTAGAAGGCAAAATAAATATTTATGCCTTCCCTGCATTGGCCCCTGAGCTTTGCGCCCTCCGATCTCTCGGAGTTTGCCTTTTCGGAATATTCTTTTGCCAATAGTATATAAGCAAAATATTACAGATGTGTAAAAGATTTGTAAAATTTTTGTAAAATCTTGTTTCATCCCAATTTGACTACGACCTTGTGCGTCCTTCCGTCACCAAAAATGGGAATAATTGCATAGGGACTCGTTTCTTTGCCTCTCTCAATCTTTTTACCATCCACAATTACCTCTTTTATTCCATAGGAAACACCTCTGCTATTATCTACCTCTATCTGGTATGTGGCTCCTCGAAACTTCCTTTCAATCTTGAATCCTTTCCACTCCCGGGGAATGCAGGGGTCAACAATCAAACCTTCAAAAGATGCTCTCACCCCCAGAATCCACTCTATACTCACTTTCCACATCCAGGCAGCCGACCCCGTATACCATGTCCAGCCAGCCTGACCAAACCTCGGTGAAGCTGGACCATCCACATTGCCTGGAGTTACGTAGGGCTCAGCCTTATATAACTCTGAATCCATCCCCCGATAGATTGGACAAATCCCAAGATAAAACTGCCATGCCTTCTTTTGTCTTTTCATTATGCATTCTGCCATTACTGCCCAAACGGCAGCATGGGTATAAACGCCGCCATTCTCTCTTACGCCGGGCGCATAGCGGGTAAGGTAACCTATTGTTTCATCCGGTTTAGAGTAGGCTGGATATAAGAGTAGTACTCCGTAATTCGTTCCCAGCATTCTTTCCACAGAATCCATAGCTTTTTTGGCTCTCTCCTCAGAAGCCACGCCATTTATTATTGCCCAGGTCTGAGCATTGAGGAATATCTTTCCCTCTTTGCATTTTGAACTCCCTATAAGAGCGCCACTATCTTTTGTAGCTCTAATATACCAGCTTCCGTCCCAGCCGTACTTATTTATCTTTTCTTTCAAAACTTTGCTTCTCTGGATGTACTTTCTGCCAAGATTCTTGTCTCCTCTCTTTTCTGCCACTTGAGCAAAATCTCTCAGAATTCCGTAAAGAAAATGCGCCAGCCAGATGCTCTCACCTTTCCAGTTGGGGCCGACTGCTGACATCCCGTCGTTCCAGTCGCCTTCTCCAATGAGAGGAAGTCCTCTCGGACTGAATCGCTTGAGGACTCTTTCTATTGCTCTCTTACAATGATTGTATAAGGTATCAAATCCACCTCTCGTCTTGCTCGTTTCACGAGCCTCAGGGAGATAGGGAATTTTTTCGGACAGAATGCGGAAATCGTCGGTCTCCTTCAAGTAATTGATTGTTACATAAGGAAGCCATAATAGGTCATCAGTTTTCCTGGTAATCATCCCCTCTTCAGAAAGCGGGTGCCACCAATGGTAGACAGTGCCATCTCTGAACTGGTGTCTGGCATGGAGGAGAATCTGCTTTCTTGTCGATTTCGGTTCAAAGGGCAGAAATATCTGACTGTCCTGAAGTTGGTCCCGGAAACCATATGCCCCGCTCAGCTGGTAGTATCCTGTCCTTCCCCAGAGCCGCGCTGAGAGAGCTTGATACTTAAGCCAGGTATTATTCATAAAATTGAATCCTTCATCCGGCGTCTCTACCTGTGGACTAATCAGATATTTCTCCCAGAACTTTTTTGTCGTCGCTAAGGCTTCGATCCCATTCTCCACCTTACTGTATTTCCTGATTAAGGACAGTGCTTCCTTTCTATTTTTGGCACAACCGAGAGTGAAGATGATTGTCTTCTCCTCGTAACTTTCCAGCTGGAGATTTAGCTTTAGACTTCCAATAGGGTCTTCCCATCTGAAAGGACCAAAGTTGGGGAGACTGGCTCCAGCCATAGACTTTTGGTTTAAGACAGCCGGATTCTCTAAAGAACCATACTTTCCCAGGAAAGATTCTCTGCTTACTGAAAATGAGTTAGGTTTACTACTCGACGAGTGAAATGCAACATATTCCCAGCCGAGATTCCATTGCTGTCCTCGTCTATTCCCCAGTTCCCATAAACGCTTCCTCGCTAGAATAGCGCCTTCTTCCACATATTCTGTTTCAATAAAAATTTTGTGGAATTCCCTGTGGGTATCTGTTACTGCACCCAGACGCCATTCCAAATAGCTGAATAGAGTCAGGGAACGCTTTTGGGAAGATTCGTTCCTCAATTTCACCACCCAGATTTCAAGAGGCTCATCCGGGGGAACGAAGAGAGTAAGGCTACTGGAAATCCCATCGTTAAGCGAATTAATCGATGTGTAGCCTATTCCGTGACGGCACTGGTAACTTTTCGGCTCTCTACATACCGGCTTCCAGGTAACCGACCAGTAGTTACCTGAAGTGTTATCCTTTAAATAGAGATATTTACCCCAATCGTCCTTGACTAGGTCTTGTTCCCAGCGAGTGAGCATATTCAACTTCACATCGCTTCGCCAGCTGAAGCCGCTTCCAGCCTGGGAGATTACCAGTCCATAATCGCCTGGACAAATCACGTTGACCCAGGGACGAGGAGTGTCAGGACGGGTAATCACATACTCCTTCCCATCAGAGGTAAAGTATCCATATGGGGTTTGAAACTTTTTCTCTTCTTTCACTATCCCTTTCCTTCTCGTAGGGGCGGGACGCAGTTTACCCCGTGCAGACGGGGTGCCCGCCCATTATCACCGTAGGGGACGGACGCAGTTTATGCCGACCTTTCGGCGTGCCGTCCCTTATTTTCGGGTGGCCACGGAGTGCCACCCCTACGTCGGGCGAATACAGAATATTTCCCCTACATCATAATGGCAATGGATCGAGCAAACCAGAATACGACCAATTGTCCGGATCTTCTACTAACCCTTTCCTTATTGGATTTGCGAGAATATAATTGCAGATGGCTATTAAATCTTCTCCTCTTCTTCCGATATGGTCATAAAAACTTCTCTGCCATAGTTTGCCTTTTATACCGTACTTCCAGCTCACCCGGGTGGTATAGCTTTTGAAATCTCTAAGTATCTTTGAAAGGTCTTCGGAACGTTCTCCTCCACAACTTACTTGTGGCGATAGAGCGATGTGTAAATGGTCGGGCATCAGACAGTAGCAGTAAAGAGAAACCTTTCCTTCAGCGCTCAAAGATAGAAGAGATTTCAATACTTCTTGAGCTAAAGCACAATCTAAAAAAGGACTTGACAAATGTCTTGCACAAATTGTTATGAAATACACATAGTCTGAATTACTATAGTCCAAGTCCTTTAAGCGCATGGCCTTCCTGCGTTTCGATAGATTTTGCCACTTCTGCATCTGATATGCTTTTGGTTCCTTCTTTTTGGGCGGGCACCCCGTCTGCACGGGGTAAACTGCGTCCCGCCCCTACGTCGGGTGACCACGGAGTGTCGCCCCTACAATTGTATGGTTAGTCTTTGTTCTTTGCCGTTTGGCTTGAAATGAATCTTCAATAAACTATCAATATATTTGAAAGGCACTCTCTTTCCGTCAATTTTTACTGTTTTCGGTCTCTTGCAGGAGAGCAGAAGTTCTCCATCGCCTCCTGCCGCTCCTCGGGCCACAAAAGTCAATTGTTTACCATATTTGTATTCCAAAATTTCCACACTCGACCATTTTATCTTAATATTTTCCGAGAGAGGAACATTTAATGGTAGAATGGAAGCGAAACGCCCGGGAAGATACATTGACCCTCTCTCGGGCAATCTGGTTATTCTTTTCTCGCCAGGCAGCCTCAGTGATATTTTCACATTTTCAGCTTCATCCTTATAATTGCTAAGGAAGAGAAAACCATATCTGCTGTTATTTACGCCTTGTGCTGTGCTCCTAACCGTTGCCGTAACACCACCTGGCTCGACTACAATAGAGGGGCTGATATCTATGTCTTTGACCAAACTTTTTACTAATTCAATCTGGTAATCAAAAACATGGGTAATTCCAAAACCAAGAATTAGAGCCCAACCCTTGCCCTTCTTCGTCAACAATCCGCAAGGCTTCCCCTCAAAGGTCTTTGCAAGAATACGACCTGAGCTTTCACCAACACGAAAAACTGTTGTCTCTCCTCGAACGAGTATCTCCTTCCCTTTCACCTTGACCAGATCCTCTCTTACTTTTCCCGAAATCTCTATTCCTAAACCATCCAGTAGGAGAGTCTTCTTCTGGCAAGATAAGTCACTTGTGGGTAGTGTGGGGAAGATAATGAGTCTTCCTCCCCTCTCCACATACTGAACTAACTTCATCTGCGTCTCCTCATCCATAAAGTCGAGACAGAAGACCCAAAGGGTGGGATGGGAAAGAAGCTCTTCGATAGAACTTCTCTCTAAGTCCTTCAGGGAATAATTTATTCCCGCCAGTTGAAGTAACCTCGCCATACCATCAAAGAAGAGCTCACTTCTCTTCTTTTCAAGTTCCTCAGCAAATTCTCCTCTTAAATATTCTGTAGCATAGTAAGGTGTATAGAATCCAAATATAGTATCGGATTCTTTTTCAGTCAATGCCAACATTTTTCCAAATGTTTTAATAAATCTACCAAAAGATTTTAAAGGCTCGAGATGTGGCCTCTCTTCTCCTTCTGGAGAGATCGGTGCCTGCCAGTCATGATATGCGCCAAAGACACCTAATCCCTCTGGATTTGTCCCGCCACAGAATAGATAAGGGTTTACTCCATTTAATCCCTGACTAACTGAGGTTTTGAGGAGTAAGTCTACATCAGCAGGGTGGATTCTGGGACGGCCCCTTAGTATCCCGGTTTGAAGTTCACAACAGATAGTGGGCACATCTGGAGAAGAGACCATTTTCACTACTTCCGTACTCAATATTATGTCATGAAAATTATCATAATCTAAACGTCGGGGCCAGTATGCGCCACCAAATATAACCTGAGGAACATATAGAGGAAAATCGCGGAACATTGAGGTGGTCATTGGACTATAGATTCCTCTCCCTCGAACATCAAAATCGTAAAACTGTGGAATATTGGCTACCACCGGAACATTGATCTTATGGGTTCTTGCCAGGTGGGTTAGAGATTGATAGTATGTGGCGTGATACCAGCGATAAAATTGAGCCCAGTCCCAGAAGACAGGCTTCCACCCTGAATCTGCGCGGCCATCCGGTTGTTCAATTTGATTGAAATCACGGTAATCCGTTCCGTAATTCATGTTCAGTCCGCTTATTTCACCATAATTTCCTCGGAGGAAATCCTGGTAGAGTTCGGTAACAGTTGGGCTGTAATCTGCAGTCTTGTTTACCCAGTGGGCCATACCTATCTCGTTACATAGCTGGAGGAGAACGATGTTCCCCCCTTTTGTGACCTGGTGTCTGGCGATAATGGGCAGTACCTTCTCGTACCACCTCTTAACATACATCTGAAATGTTGGATTCAGGTAAGATACCAGAGTCACATGGGGCAGGTCGCTCAATCCTTTACCCTCGGTATATACTTCAGAATGTTCCTTCAAAAGCCACCCGGGTAGCCCTTCATTAACCAATTCCGCATTACTTATCGGTCCAACACGGCCGAGAAAATACAGACCAAACTCTTCCACAAGCTTAATGAACCCCAACAAGTCCCTTTCGGGATGGGTCTTCCCGATGAAATCGAAGAAGCCTTCCTTGAATTCATGCCAGCACCAGGGAATATAAGAACTGATAGTATTAAGCCCTGTAGCTTTCGCCTTTTTTAAGCGGTCTTTCCACTCTTTTCTGGGAATTCTGAAGTAGTGCAATTCTCCAGAATATAAAAAGAAAGGTTTGTCCCCAAGAACAAACCTTTTATGTTCCAGTCTAATTTCCTGTGTTTTCATATGGGTTTAAAGTGAAAATTGTAGCGGCAAAGCGTAAGCTTTGCTTGATATTAGCAGAGCTAGCGCTCTGCAGCTACATTCTCTTCTGTAGCAGCAAAGCGTAAGCTTTGCTTGATATTAGCAGAGCTAGCGCTCTGCAGCTACATTC
>CAZJWT010000008.1:0-20723 GCA_964550005.1 uncultured Clostridia bacterium
ATTATAAAATACGGGCATAAAGCCCTACACTACCGAGCGACTCCGAAAACTATCCTCACCTCTTATGGGTTCGATGAATCTAACCCCTACATCTCCGAGGATGAAGGGATAGTTACAGGAGCTTCAATTCCGCGTCGTTGCGAGGGAGCGAAGCGACCGAAGCCCCGATTTATCGGGGCCACGGCTCCGCCTCGCAATGACATTTGACCGAGCGACTCCGAAAACTATCCCTTCATCCAAATTACGGGCATAAAGCCCTACATTATCTTTTTCAAAGGATCGTCAAAAGAATTGCTCCCAAACCCAATAATCCAGAGATCCCATACATTAAAAGAACCGTCCTTTTCTGGCCCCACCCATAGTTCAGTAGGCGATGGTGGAGGTGCTCCCTGTCAGCTTGGAGAAGTGGCTTTTTCCTCTTCAAGCGTCGAAGAATAGTGAGGAAAGTGTCGAATAAGGGAAGACCTATTACCATAATCGGAATAAATAGAGCAATTGTTGCCACAGTCTTCAATGTTCCCATTATTGCAATCGTCCCCAGGATAAATCCCAGAAACATACTGCCAGTGTCGCCCATAAAGATTTTTGCTGGATGAAAATTGTAGAGAAGAAACCCGCTTGTGCTCCCTACCAGTGCCATAGCCATAATAGCTACCAATTCGAGCCTGTTAGTAATTGCTACATTGCTCTGCTTATCGATTTGAAAAAGAGTGATAACAAAAAAGGTAGCTGAAGCAATTACAACTATGCCTCCAGCTAGGCCATCGAGGCCATCTATCAAATTAATGGAGTTAATGAAAGTGACTGTCCAAATCACTGTAATCAGAAAACTCAGGTATAGCGAGAATTCAAGATATGTCTTGCCGAAGGGATTGTTTATTCCAACTATTCTTATTCCATACCAGAGTAAAACTATGGCTCCAATAATCTGACCGAGTAATTTAGTGATCGGGCTTAGTTCTTTCTTATCGTCAATTAACCCTAAAATAGTGATAATTGTTGCTCCCAGAACTATTCCCGCCAAGTACCTTTGAACCATGAAATGGCGATACCGAAGTAGAACACGAAAGGCGTCATTGAAAAGAAAGATTCCTGCTATGGAACCAATAAATGCAACATAGATGGCCAACCCGCCCCAAGAGGGAACTGCTCTATGGTGAACTTTGCGCTCACTTGGCCTATCCATTACCCCAAACTTTCTCGCCAGGAAAGGGATGAGGGGCGTTAGCGCTAGAGAAATTAGTCCAGACAGGAGAAAGACAAGAATGTAAGAGGTAAGCATCTAATTTCTACCAGGAATGAAAAAAAATAATTGAGCTATGAGCTGTTCGATTATTCCTTTCTCAGTCTCTTCATGTATAAGGGAAATCTCTTGGTTAGTTTACGTACTTCCTTTTTCAAACTGGCAAGATAGTCCTCATCGTAACGATGATCGAGGGCATCCGATATCAGCCCGGCAATTTTCTCCATATCTTCTTCTTTTATCCCCCTGGTCGTCAGGGCCGGTGTCCCCAAACGAATCCCACTGGTCACAAAGGGTTTCTCTATATCGTAGGGAATACTATTCTTATTAACCGTAATACCTGCCTTATCTAAAACTTCTTCAGCCACGTCTCCAGTCAATCTCTTATTCCTCAAATCTACCAGCATCAGGTGTGTATCTGTACCTCCAGAAACGATCTTGAAGCCTCTCCTCATCAATCCTTCGGCCAGCGCCCTAGCATTCTTCACTATCTGAGCTTGATATTTTCTAAATTCGGGCGTAAGCGCCTCCTTAAGGGCCACGGCTTTGGCAGCAATAACGTGCATTAGAGGTCCTCCCTGTATTCCAGGAAAGATATTTTTGTCTATAACCGAAGCATATCTCTTCTTACACATTACCATTCCACCCCTTGGCCCGCGAAGGGTCTTATGCGTTGTAGTGGTTACAAAGTCGGCATAAGGAATGGGCGAAGGGTGCAGGTCAGCAGCAATCAGTCCAGCTATATGAGCGACATCGGCCATCAGGTAGGCACCTACCCTGTCGCAGACCTCTCGAAACTTCCTAAAATCTATAATCCTGGAGTAGGCGGAAGCTCCAGCAACAATTAATTTTGGTCTATGCTTAATGGCAAGCTTTCTCATCTCCTGGTAATCTATAAGTCCTGTTTTTTTAGATACGCCTATGGGCACAGTCTTAAAATATTTGCCAGAGAAACTTGTAGGATGGCCGTGGGAAAGGTGTCCTCCATGCGATAAATGCATCCCCATAATCGTATCTCCTGGTTCAAGAACCGCAAAGTAGACCGCCATATTTGCCTGGGTCCCGGAATGGGCTTGAACATTAACGTGGTCAGCACCGAACAACTTTTTGGCGCGCTCAATGGCCAAAGATTCAACCACATCGTAATATTCACATCCGCCGTAGAATCTATGGCTGGGATAACCCTCTGCATACTTGTTGGTCATCACCGATCCTTGAGCCTCTAAAACAGCTTCAGAGACAAAGTTTTCAGAAGCAATCAGCTCAAGATTTTCCGCTTGCCTCTCAGTCTCCATATAGATTGCCCTGTAAACTTCTGGATCAAATTCTTTCAAACTTGACATTTTTCTTCTCCTCGTATGTAGAATTACTCTTTGATTTTCTCCAGTACTTTTAACAAATACCCCTTAATCTCCTGGAGCCGGCTTCGATAGACCTCCTCTGGCTGGCCAATAGGATCAGGGATATCTAAATTTTCTTCTTCATTAGCAAACTCTTTCAATAGAAATACCCTATTTTTTACTTCTGGAGCCATCTCCAGAATGGTCTCTTTGTGCCTTCTCTCCATCACCAGGATGAGGTCGGCATCTCTGACTATCTGGGGAGCAGCTTGAGTAGGTTTATGGTTCGAAACCTCGATGCCCGCTTCTTTTAACACTTTTTCCAGTAAGCCGGAAATACCATAGGAAGGGAGAGCAGCAATTCCAGCAGAGCTCACTTTCACATTCTCTATTCCCTGTTCCCTCAACATCTTCTTAAATAGTTCTTGCGCCATCACGCTGCGACAGGTATTACCAGTGCAGACAAAAAGGATCTTCTTATACATTTCAATCTCTATTCCCTGTAGCTCTTCTAAGTTCTTCCTCTTTTATGTAACCTCTCCTCAACACTTTGAAAGGATACTTGGTCACGTCCAGAACAGTAGAGACCCTTCCCAGAGTAGCCCTGCCCCCATCGATACACAAATCGGTCTCTTTTAAAAGTCGGTTTTCCACTCTTTTAAGTGATATATTCTCCTTCCTCCCGGAGAGATTAGCACTTGTTGCGGCCAATGGTCCAGCACCCCTGACCAACTTGAGAGCTATTTTGTGGCTCGGCATTCTCAAAGCTACTGTATTACACTTTTTTGAACGCAAAATTAGAGTGAGAGGACCTGGCCAGAAATCCCTTATAAGTTTCTTCACTTCACCAGATGACCTGCTAATGAACTTTCTTATGTCTTTTTTGAAGCCGATCAGGAAGACTAAAGGTTTTTTTCCAGACCTTTTCTTCATCCGGTAAATTTTCTTTATTGTTTTGGGGAAGCGAATGCTTGCCCCCAGCCCATAAACAGTGTCCGTGGGAAAGATTACAAGACCTCCCCTTCTCAATACACCAACAGCCTCTTCAATTCTTTTCCCTTCGGGCTTCTGAGAATTAATCCTAATTATCTTTCCCATTTATGTGAATCTGCCCGACCTCCTTTCCTCACATTTAGAAAATAGTTTGTGAAGAACTTTTGGAATTTCAGCCAAAAAACGAGGGCTGCCTGTCATTGCGAGGAGTGGAAGCGACGAAGCCCCGATTTATCGGGGCCACGCCCTTCGGGCTCGCAATGACAATTTGACGACTCCGATTTATCGGAGGAGTTTATTTTTGCGCCCTGCAGAGTCCGAAATTTTTTGGCGTTAAGAAATTCCTAAGTGATGAAAAAACTATTTCTAAATTCTGTCACCCCCTATATGAATCCTCTTTCGGGAACCTATGTTCTGTAACACGCATTGATTCTTACGTACTCGGGAGTCAAATCGCAGGTATAAACTTTAGCCCCACTCCTTCCTTGCTTTAAATCTACCACTATCTCTACTTCTCTTTTCTCCAATATTCGCTTAGCCTCTCTCTCCGAATAAGATGCTGGCTCACCATTTTTGGCCACTCGCAATTTGCCGAAATATATATCTATTCTTTGAGGGTCGATTCTTATTCCGGAGGAGCCAATGGCTGCCATCAACCTTCCCCAATTCGGATCAGAGCCGTATAAGGCCGTCTTAACTAAAGGAGAGATAGCAATATGTCTTGCCATCTTTTTTGCACTTAGAGCGGTCTTTGCATTCCTGACTATTATCCTGACCAATTTCGTTGCCCCCTCTGCATCCCGGGCAATTAACTCTGCCAGCCCTAACATCAGGGAATCGAGATTATTCTGGAACTTAAAAAAATCACGATTTCGACCATTTATTGGTCTATTTCCTGCTCGACCATTAGCCAGGATTAGAACAGAATCGTTAGTGCTTGTATCGCCGTCGATAGTGAGTGAGTTAAACGACATTTCAGCCGAAGTCATTAACGACCTTTGCAACAGCCTCCTGTCAATAGCTATGTCAGTAATTATAAAACAGAGAAGAGTGGCCAGGTCAGGATGGATCATTCCTGCACCTTTGGCCAATCCACAAATGACTGCTTTTTTACGATCATCAGTCAAAAATTGCTTGCTGATTATCTTCCGAGTAGTATCAGTGGTCATAATTGCTTCAGCAAAAAACTCAGACTTAGAAGGGCTCTCTATAGTTTCGGCTATCCTCCGAATACCTTCTTTGACTCGATTCATAGGGAGGAATCGACCAATTACCCCTGTGGAGGCAAGTAGAACATCCTCCTTTCTTATACCCAGTTGAGAGGCCAGATGATAAGCCATAATTTCTGCATCTTCCATTCCCCTTCTTCCAGTAGAGGCATTTGCGCAACCCGAATTGACGAGAATCGCCTGCGCCCGACCATTTTTCAAGTGTCTTTTAGAAATTATGACTGGAGCTGCCTTTACTCTATTTTTCGTAAACAGCCCAGCTGCCACACAGGGAACTTCTGAATAGATGAGAGCTGTATCTCTTTTTTTCCTGCCTGCTATACCTGAGTTAATTCCGTTTAGAAAAAAACCTTTAGGGAGAAATAATCTGCTCGCTTTCATGGAGTTAGTCCCGAGCTTCAGTCACCCTAAACGGCGACCGACCTGAAGAGTTCGTAGTCACGCTCACTTCGTTCGCTTTAGTTCATAGTTCATAGACTACGAACTATGAACTATGAACTATGAACTATGAACTTTTAAAGTAATCCTTCTGTTTCTCTAAATCCATACATTAAGTTCATATTCTGTACGGCCTGTCCAGAACCACCTTTGACCAAATTATCTATTGCAGTAATAATAATTATCCGATTAGTACGTTCATCAACCGTAAGACCTATCTCACAGAAATTTGTTTCCACGACATCCCTTACTTCCGGAAAAGTATATTTTGGTAGAATCCGGACAAATGGTGCTTTTCTATAGTATTCTTTATAAACAGACCATACCTTATCGAGTGAGACTTTCCGCTTGAAGTTAAGATAAATTGTGGATAGAATCCCACGATCCATAGGAACTAAATGGGGAGTAAAGGAAATAGTTATCTTTTCTTTAGAAATCTTTGATAACTCCTGTTCTATTTCTGGAATGTGTCGATGTTTCCCGACATTATAGGCCGCCAGATTTTCATGGCACTCACTGAAATGATAGGCAATATCCAGCCTCCTTCCTGCACCGGAGACTCCCGATTTAGCATCTACAATTATGGAATTTCCATCGCCTAACCCATGAGATAGGAGAGGAACAAGCCCTAAGATTACTCCCGTGGGATAGCAACCCGGATTTGCTACGAGAGAGGATTTCTCTATCTCTTCCTTATAAATTTCTGGTAGTCCATAAACTGCTCTTTTGAGAAGCCGAGGATAAGAATGGTCAAGCCCATACCATCTCTTATATAGGGACTTGTCATTTAATCTATAGTCGGCTGAGAGGTCTATCACTTTCTTTCCTTTTTTCAAAAATTCTGCTACCGGCCTCTGAGATTTACCATGGGGAAGGGCAATAAAGATAAGGTCTGAATCCTGAGCGACCTTATCAAAATTCAACCTCTCAAAGCTCTTATTTATAAAGCCGGCAAGCCTCTTGTGTACCGCTGAAATTCTCTTTCCCCTGTATGTCTCGGAAGTCAAATGAGCAATTTTCACCTTGGGATGTTTAAGGAGAATCTTTATTAATTCCCTTCCTGTATAACCACTGGCTCCCACAATACTCACTCTTATCATCAAATTTCCTCCAATTCTTAAGCATTGTCAGGCTTTCTTTTGCACCTTAAATACAACTTCGAAAAACCTCTCCCTTCATAAAGAAAGGGAAAGTATTGTTAAAAGAATAGACCCCAAAGGAAGAAATATAAAAAGTATCGTGAACAGGAGGATTGGTGCCAAAAGTATCAAAAGGGCTTCAAAAGTGGATGAACAATAGACCTCTCTAACAGCAGCCAGTGCAAAGAAAAAGAACCAGAGGAGGACAGCAATGGCAAAAATAGACTGAATGAAAATTCTACCTCTACCTAAACCTTCTACTATTAAGGATAGCGGACTAACAAAAAGAAAGGGAAACATTGCCAATCCAAGAGTAATGAAAAGGTCGATTATGCTACCCCTTTTCCCCCAAACTTCAGCAAAGAAATGGAGAATTCCCACACTAATTATCCAGAAGAAGGTGAGGAGAATGATAATGAAAATGAGATTCAAAAAAAAGGCGATTCTTCCCGCTCCAATGAATCTGGAAACAAATAAAGTGGCTCCGGTGGCAATACTGATTTCTGCTAAAATAACGACGGCTACCAGAAAAATCCAGGGTTTATCCTCTTTGGCTCGATTGAGCCCTCTTCCCGGATGAATAGCTAAATCGTAGAGGAGCGTGGAATAGTTATTTTCCATATTTCCCCGCTGAATGGGAGTCTATTGGAGGATATACTCTAATCTTACAGAATTCCCGTCTATTAAATCTTGCAGGGTATTTGTCCTAAAGCGACTGGAAAGAATATCAAAAATTATTGGAAATGGCTTAGGCAACTCAATGACTTTCGGTTCGCCGGGAATGCCAGCAAGTTTACCTGCAAGCCTCACAGCATCTTGAAAATTTCCAATTTCATCAATTAGCCCCAAATCTTTTGCTTGCCTTCCGGTAAACACCTGACCTTGAGCAATCTTCTCTGCCTCACTTTTATTGAGATTCCTGCCATCAATTACTGCCTGGAGAAATTGGTCGTAGGCATCATCTATCAGTCTCTGAAGGAGTTTTTTCTCTTCCCATGTCATTTCTCGGGTTGGAGAACCTATATCTTTATGTTTTCCCCTTTTTATAACCTCAACTCTAATTCCTACCTTACGAAACAACTCTTCCATATTGCCGAGGCTCATTACCACCCCTATACTCCCTGTAACGGTTCCCGGATTGGCTACAATTTTATCTGCAGCACAAGCAATATAGTATGCCCCTGAGGCGCCTACATCTCCCATGGAGACAACAACCTTTTTGCCCTTTTCTCTTAGCCTATTTACTTCTTCGTAAATTTCCTGAACCGCACCAATGCTTCCCCCGGGACTATTTACTCTTAACACGACTGCCTTTATACTGGTAATTTTACCTATCTTTCTCAACTCGCTAGTAACCCTGTCGGCTCCGGGAAGAAAGCAGGTCCATCCCGATTCACCTCGAGAGATAGACAGTGGTCCGTAAATATAGACCACCGCCACTCCTTCTTTTCTGGCCAAGAGTCCAGGCTTTCCCTCAATAGCCTTCTGCCAAATAAGATATACACCCATTACAATAGAAACTATACATAAGAAAAGAAGAATTGCCACGATTAAATTTTCCTTTTTCATATTCTTCTCCTATCTCGATTGATTTTAAATTATATTCTAATTATCCAAATTTGTCAAATCATATTTCCCGGAAGCCAGCGTTAAAAACTTTCCTACTTTTTCAAAAAAAAGCGGAAGCAGTAAGTCTCCTGCTCCCGCAAATTTACACTCTATTCTTACAGTACAGTACGAGCCTATCTCTTTGAGAATTGGAATCTCTTTCTTGCTTTTGGCTGTCCAGGTTTCTTTCGCTCGACCATACGGGGATCACGCGTCAAGAATCCCTCCTTTCTCAAAGTTAGCCTTGTCTGTTCGTCAACCTTAGCCAGTGCACGTGAAATTCCATGCCTTATAGCCCCCGCTTGACCACTCTTACCTCCCCCGGAGACATTCGCGGAAATATCGAATTTATTCAGTAAATTCGTCACTTTTAGAGGTTCTATGCTGAATTCTTTTAGACCTGACAAACCAGAAAAGTATTTATCCAGAGGCAATCTATTGATTATTACATTTCCACTCCCGGATTTCAATACAACCCTGGCAATTGCTGTCTTTCTTCTGCCTACGCCCCAAATCTCTGTCACTTCAGCCATGTTACGCTCTCCAAAAAGTTTTAAAGTGAAAAACTAAAAGGTTTTCTTTTCAATTCTCATTACTTGAGGTGTTTGTGCTCCGTGGGGATGTGTGCTGCCTTTATATATTTTTAACTTAGTAATTAATTTATTACTCAGTCTATTCGGCGGTAGCATTCCCTTGACGGCTAATCTAATTACCTTTTCTGGATTTTCTGCTATCAGTTTCTCATATCGGATAGATTTGGCCCCGCCCGGATAACCCGAATGAGTAAAATGGAACTTCTGTTCCAATTTTTTTCCAGTCAGCAAAACTTTCCCTGCATTAACGACAATCACATAATCGCCTGTATCCATATGGGGAGAGAAAATGGGCTTACCCTTGCCCCGTAATAAGTCGGCAACCTTTGTTGCCAATCTCCCCAAGACCAGACCAGAGGCATCAACCAGATACCATTTCTTTTCAATATTCTCCCTTTTGGGCACAAAAGTCTTCACTCTCACCCCACCATTCCTGGCAAAACTGCCCCCACCCGGGAAAAAAATATCACGTCTATCTAAAACTTTCCGGATGGGGGTTATCTCTGAATCAAAAATTAACAAACTCTCAAAAGATGCTAAATCGCCTTCTATTCTTTTTTCGAAGGGTAAAGCTCAAGCGCTATCGCCAAACCTAAGCAATAGCCCGCAAAGAATAGGAAGCTGCGGGGAGCTACTACTATCTGTCCTGGACCAAATCTGGCAACAATTCCCAATACCAGGCTGACCAGACTAGCAACGATTGCAAGAGTAATCCAAGTCTTCATCCCTTACCCCCTTTCACGCAGACCTTATCCCTCTCCCTTCCCTTTGTCTGCGAAACTTTCTAAAAATTAGCAAAAAAGAGATTTTTTGTCAACTCTTTTTTACTGGGGTATTATCAAGATTCTTGCGAAAGACTTTTGAAAGAGTCTTTTTATTGCTCTAGTCCGATCAAGTGAGCGCCTTACTCCTTAATGCTGAAATAGGGGAAAAAGTGACATAACCTAGTTTAAGATGAATGAAAAAAGCAACCGGTAGGATGAGAAATGGTAAAGAGAATGAGACTATGGCGGGTTTAAATAATCAAAGAATCTTCTTAACCTCTTTTCTACGTTTGAGGGTGGTGCCAATTCTCTGCACCACAATATCCACTCTGCGATTCATTGTTCTATGTTCTTCGTTATCGTTTTCCACGACAGGCTGATACTCTCCGTATCCTGCAGATGAGATGCGTCCGGGAGGGAAATTTAGTGTCTCCAGTAGATAGCGGGTCACATTTGTAGCTCTCGCTGTGGATAGTTCCCAGTTAGTGGGAAATTTACTCTTCAATTCCAAACCAATGCGCACATTATCAGTGTGACCTTCAATGCGTACATTATTTGGTACATTAACAATCTCTTTCGTCAGGTCTTTCAGAATATGATTCGCTTCTTCGTGAATTTCAGCGTTTCCACTATCGAACATCAGCTTTTCCCGCAAAGATACAACCAATCCTTTTTCATTAATTGTTAAACCGATATAATTCCCCAACTGGTGTTCCATAATGTATGTTTCCAGTGTCTTCTTTAACCTTATCAATTGCATTTCATTCATAGCGCTGGATAAGGCGAACATCATAACGAAAAATATCAAAAGCTGGGTTATCATATCCGCATAAGTCAACATCCATGCAGGTGTCGGCTTTCCTATCTGTATTTCTTTATTCACTTGCCTGGGAACACCTGGCAGAAAAGCCATTATTTCTCTCCTTAAGAATAAGTCAGATAGCTTTTTTTCTATGGGTGTGATCTTTTCCCTTCGACTGTTCTTTTCCTCAATTGTGGAGCCAGATAGGCTTTCAATTTAGCTTCCATAACGCTGGGAATCTCTCCTGCCTGCAAGGAGAGAACTCCTCTAATAATAACTTCTTTAATAAATATCTCATCTTCACTACGACGTTTCAATTTCCCTGCAATGGGCAAAAAGAAAAGATAGCCTGCCACAGCGCCGTAAAAGGTGGTCAAGAGGGCTACTGCCATACCAGCAGCAATCTGGCTCTGGTCTTCAAGACGAGCAAGCATCATAATTAGTCCTATAATTGTTCCAATCATTCCAAAGGCAGGACAGTAAGTGCCCAGAGTTACAAAAATCTCCTGTCCTATGAAGTGCCTCTCGCGAATAAATGTTATCTCCGTTTCCAGCTCACTGCGGATTCTCTCCTGGTCGGCGCCGTCAACAACTAATTGCACACCCCTCTTTAGAAAATCATTATTGATCTTATCTAATTCTTTTTCCAGTTCCAATATCCCTTGCTTGTGAGCTATCTTGGTGAAATTTATGAACTGGTTAATTAACTCAGCGGGATCTTCCTCCTTCTCTGTTAACACCTTCTTGGCAATTTTGAACACCCCCAGGACCTGCTTCATCGGATAATTGACCAGTGTGGCAGCAAAAGCGCCGCCAAAAGTAATGAATAACGAAGATACATCAAAAAAGCCCTTTAGTCCCATCCCTCCCATTCTCATAACGATGGCAATAACAATTAAGCCCATTCCGCTTACCACTCCTAAAATAGTGGTAATGTCCATTTCTCCTCCTATTCCCTCTTGACGCTTCTTACTTGTTCCTTATTTCACTTCTTAGTTCTTTTCTGGTTTACCAGGCGCCGGTATTCCACAACCTTTTCCATAACTTCTGAAACCGTATCTTTCACTATTATCTTATTTCCTGTAGCCATAGAAATAGTCGTATCCGGCCTGGCCTCAACTATTTCAATCAGCTCGGCGTTTATCACTATTTCTTCTCCATTTATTTTTTTCACTCTAATCATTTTATACCTGATTTTGCCCCGATGAATCGGGGCCTACAATACCTTTTTTGTCCCTATGAATCGGGATGTACAAAATTACTATTTATTCATATTCACCGTTTACGGGCTTATTCAGCCACTGCCAAAATTTCACCAGCATGCCACGCCTGGCTTTGGCTAACTGGGTCTTAAGTTCTTCCTCTCTTTTTCTCTCTTCAGCTCTAAGGCGAGCCTCCTTCTCTGCAATTTCGGCAAGCACCTGCGTTGCTTCCTTTTCCTTAATTAATTCTGTTTCTACCTCTTTTATCTTTCTCTCCTTCTCGCCCAGCTTTTCCGCCAGTCCCATCTCCTTCTCTGCAATTTCAGCCCTTATTTTTGTTATCTCTTTCTCTTTCTTTCTAAGCATTCCTTCCTTATCCAAAGTTTCATTTTCTTCTCTTTGCAATTTCTCTTTGAAGTCTATTTCTATTTTCGCCATTTTCTCTTTAAGCGAGCGTATCTCTTCTTCCCTTCTTTCTAATTCTTTTCTTACCCCGTCTATCTTCTCCTGGCCGTCTTCATAAGCGAGTTTCAACTGTTGTTCTCTTTGAGTTGCTTCCATCCTTAAAGCTTCTATCTCTTCTTCTTTTTCCTTGAACTTCTCTTTGTCTATCTTTGCCTCATCAGTTAATTTCCTTTCAAACTCTTTTATCTTCTCTTCCAGTTGTGCCTTTGCTTCCACTGATTGTTTTCTCTTCTCTTCTACCTCAGTTTGAAGCTCTTCCTTTCGCCGGGAAAATTCTTCTTGCATCTCTTGCATCTCTTTTATCTTTTGCTTAATTTCATTATTCTCTTCTTCCTTTGCCTTTAGCCTTTCTTCCCATTGCAACCTCTGATTTTGTAGTTCTTTCTCCAGCTTTTCGCTTATTGATTGAAATTCTTTCTCTCTCTCTTCGTATAGAGCCTTAAGTTTCGCTTCCCTCCTTCTTATTTCTTCTTCCCTATCTTTTATGATTTCCTCCAGTTCCTTTTTCTCCACTTCAGGGATTCGTTCCTCAAGCTTTTCTATTTTTTCCCGTAGTCCTATCTCCAAGTTTCTAACTGTTTTTTCCATCTCTTCTCTTATCTGGTCTATTTCTTTCTCTCTCTTCTCCCGCCCATGCTTAAGTTCCATCTCTTTCTGAGCCAACAGCTCCCCAAAAGAGCCTACCAACTCCCTCTGCCTTGCCAGTTCCCTTTCCAATACTTTCAGCTCTATCTCTTTCCTCTCAAATTCATCCCTCAATAGGCTTTCCCTTTGAGAAGTTTCCTTAGAAGGCATATGTCTTCCTTCCTCTAATTTACGATTTAGCTCGTTTAGTCTATCTTCAAGATATTCCCTTAATCTCTGTATCCTATCTTCTATTTTTCTCTCTTCTTGTTCAAATTCTTGCTGTTTATGTTCAATTTCCATTCTCACTATTCTATACTCATCTTCTCGATTTATAAATTCTTTCTCCCACATCTCCCTCCCCTCCAAAAGTCTCTTCTCTAACTCGTTCACTCTCTCTTCTCCTCTCCTTAATTCCTGTTCAGTCTTTGTCCTCATCTCTTCGCTACTCCTCAACTTCTCTTCCAAGACTTGCTTCTCTTTCTGTAGTTCCCTTTCCAAATCCTGGAGCCTGAAGGTAAGTTCTTCCTTTTTAATTTTCTCTAATTTCAAATTCTCTATTTCATTATTCAGCTCTGCGTGGAGTCTACTTTTTTCCTCCTCTTTAGCTTTAAGCTTACCTTCCACCTCTTCTATCTTCTGAGACGAGGCTCTTTTCTCCTCTTCCAGCTTCTCTCCTATTTCCTTTAACCTCTTTTCAAGGTGTTCCTTTAAGATATTCGCCTCTTCTTCCCTCTTTGTCCTCTCAAGCTCAAGCTCCTCTACCCTCTTCTTAAGCTCCCCTTCTATTCTATCCTTCTCTTCCTCCTTAGCCCTGAATCTCCCCTCAACTTCACTCTTGACTTCCAGAATTAATGCCTTCTCCCTCTCTATCTCTCTCTCCTTCTCTTCTATCTTCTGAGACGAGGCTCTCCTCTCCTCTCCCAGCTTCTCCCCTATTTCCCTTAACTCCCTTTCCAGGTGTTCCTTTAAGATATTCGCCTCTTCTTCTCTCTTCCTCCTCTCAAGCTCAAGCTCCTCTATCCTCTTCTTAAGCTCCCCTTCTATTCTATTCTTCTCTTCCTCTTTAGCCTTGAGTCTCCCTTCAACTTCACCCCTGACTTCCACAATTAATGCCTTCTCCTTTTGTAGTTCTCTCTCCCTCTCTTCTATCTTCTGAGAAGAGACTCTCCTCTCCTCTTCCAGCTTCTCGCTTATTTCCTTTAACTCCCTTTCCAGATGTCCCTTTAAGATATTTACCTCTTCTTCTCTCTTCCTCCTCTCGAGCTCAACCTCCTCTACCCTCTTCTTAAGCTCCCCCTCTACTCTATTCTTCTCTCCCTCCTTAGCCCTGAGCCTCTCTTCAACTTCACCCCTGACCTCCTCAATTAATGCCTTCTCCCTCTCTATCTCTCTCTCCTTCTCTTCTATCTTCTGAGACGAGGCTCTCCTCTCCTCTCCCAGCTTCTCCCCTATTTCCCTTAACTCCCTTTCCAGGTGTTCCTTTAAGATATTCGCCTCTTCTTCTCTCTTCCTCCTCTCAAGCTCAAGCTCCTCTATCCTCTTCTTAAGCTCCCCTTCTATTCTATTCTTCTCTTCCTCTTTAGCCTTGAGTCTCCCTTCAACTTCACCCCTGACTTCCACAATTAATGCCTTCTCCTTTTGTAGTTCTCTCTCCCTCTCTTCTTCCAGCTTTTCGCTTATTTCCCTTAACTCCCTTTCCAGATGTCCCTTTAAGATATTCGCCTCTTCTTCTCTCTTTGTCCTCTCAAGCTCAAGCTCCTCTACCCTCTTCTTAAGCTCCCCCTCTACTCTATTCTTCTCTTCCTCCTTAGCCCTGAGCCTCTCTTCAACTTCACCCCTGATTTCCTCAAACTCCCTCTCCTTATCTTCTAGTTCAGCCTTTCCTCTTTTCTCCTCATTTTCTAACTCTCCCTTTATATCTCTTAGGCTCTCTTCCAGTTCACCTATCCTATTCTTCAAACTCCTTTCAATCTCTAGCCCCTCTGCCTCTTTCTCCTGTAGTTTCGTTTCCCAGGTTTTCTTCTGGAATTCCATTGCATCAGATAGAGCTTCTCTTTCTGCCTTTTGCTTTCTCAATTCCCGTTCCAGATGAGACTTCACATCTTCTATTTCTATCTCTTTGTCTTTCAATTTTGCTTCCCATTCTGCTTTTTGTAATTCTATGTTCCTCTTGAGCTGAGAAATTTCATCTTTTGCAGAAAGTTCAAATTCTTGAGCAATTCTTTTATGCTCTTGTAATTCCTGCTCGATTTTCTCTTTATCCTCACTTAATTTTCGTATCTCCTTTTCGCGATCTGCCTTCTCGAGAATTTCCCCCAACGCCTTCTCCATCTTCATCGCTGCTTTCTCTTCCTCTTTAGTCCTGAGAGTCTGCTCCCAGATTTTCTTTCTCTCCTCTTGAAGCTGTCTCTCTAACTCCTTCAATCGTAATCCTGCCCGCTCCCTATCCTCACTAATTTCTCTCTCCCGTTTATCCCTCTCAATTCTCTCCTTTGCTTCCTTCTCAGCAAGCCCTGCCTTCATTGCCTTGTTCTCTGCTTCGAGTTTTCTTAACATCTCTTCCCATTTTGCTCTATCTTTTTCTACTATTCCTTCTAAATCTTTGGGAGTTTCTTCTTTGCGGGAAGTGGTCGAAGTGGTCTCGGATGGCCTTTTAGGTTCACCGGAAAAAGGTGGTGGTGGAGGTGGTGGAGGAACTATATTCTGTTTATCTTCTCTATCCCGCTCTGCCATTGGTCTTATGTTCCTTCTATACGCCTCCGATATAATCGGAGGAATCTATATCTTTTTGGAGTCCTACCGAAAGGGAGGAAAGACCCCCCTATGAAATCGGGGGGACTCCAGTCGTTACTTTCGATTCTTTAACCACTCACTAAGTTCTCGATTGTCGGGGTTAAGTTCCAGCGCTTTCTTATATGCCTGAACTGCTTCCTCTTCCATTCCTCGATTATAATAGCAACTTCCTAAATACTGGTATGTCTGCCATATTCTATCATTGTACTGGAGACTCTTCTTAAATTCCCTAATGGCTTCTTCGTATCTCCCAGCTTGAGATGCTTCCATCCCCGCATTATAATGCTCGAATGCCTTTTCATTATCTGTCTTTTCACTTTCCTTGCTCTTCTTGGTAAGCTCCCCAACTTCTCCAGGCTCCTCGTCAAGTTTCTTCCTAAGTATCTCTTCCTCAACGATCTTTTTGATATCCTCCATCTCTTCTACTTTTTCAATTTTACCCCATCTTTCTCTTCCTTTAAGCTCAATTTTCCCTTCCCTTTCCATCCTGAGAATTAAGTCCACCATCTTCTGTTGCTGTTGTTCAATTGCTGGTACTGTTACTGGCTTACCAAATTCCATCTCTTCTTTCACAAGAACAGCACCTCCGGCTGACATATTCTCCATAATTTTAGACTTAACCTCCTCGCTCGCTCTCCTCAGTGCTATGGCTAGATCGCTAGTATTTATTTCTCCCAGAATTATGCGCAGTGTGTGATTATCTATTGTGGCAATTTGCTCAAAAGAGAAAGTTGAATCCTTTATCCTCTTTGCCAATTTAGGATTTTTATTTTCCAAAGCATTTAAGATATTTTCTTTTGAGTTTTTGTCTAATCTATTAAATATTTCCACAAACTCGTCCACGCCACCCCTAAGTAGATCTATCTTTTCTCTAATATCTTTTTCTATTTTGTTTACTATCTTTTCGTCCATCTCTTTAACTGCGGTCAGATTTAAAGCAACCTGGAGCTGGACCTCCGGGGTTAATGAAGACAATACCTTTGCGGCCTGATCTGGAGCTAAGTAACTCAAGATCACCGCCATTGCTTCTGGAGGTTCGTTCTTAATCAAATATAAAAGCCGTTTCAGATTGCTTTCTCCAACAAATTGGAAGGTCTGCGGGATTTTTTTCTCCCCGCTCTCAACAAATGTGCCCTCCACCTTTTGCGGGAGACCTCCTTCTACAGTGACTGAGCCAGGAACCATGCCTTCTGGACTCGTTGTGGAAGCGGCAGACCCAATCTCGCTGTTGTAACCTTTCAATTCTTTCACAGTATTCAAGATATTTTGGAGTAGAGTCTTGAAGGGGCCAAAACCGAAAAGGAACATAGAAAAAGCAACCGTTAACAGTATTCCGATTATGACCAAATAGGTCTGCGGCTTAAAAACTAAATTCCACCAGGGTGTAGCAGGAATGAAGGAGACTTTCCTTATTATTAACTTGTCTCCTCGCTTTGGGTCCAAATTCAAAATGTCATCTACCACCCCTTCTACGGTCTCTACCATGGCATCCGAGAATCTCCGGTCAATTAGAATAGTGGCAATTATTCTTTTGATGAAAGAAGGGGGTATCCTTATAATGCTTTCCACCTTCTTCTTCATGCCCGCGGCTTCTTTTTTTGCCTCAGAGGAAGGAGCAACCTCTTCCTCCTCTCGTTCGAGCACACTCTTCTTGAGTGGTATACCTGGCAAGACCTCTTTTACTTTTGGCGGTCCAGCTGCCTTCCCTTCCTTTAATTTCTCCTTTCCTTCTTCTTCCTTAGATTTCTGCTCGGCCCAAGTTTCTATTTCGGTCATTGACCTTTCTATATTCGGCTCAACCGAAATTACGACTCTGGCTCTATTGGGTCCTAAGATCTTATTGAGAACGCTCTGGACCCTTTCTTCCAAATTTCTCTCTACCGTTAACTGGGTCGCTACCATCTCAGGATATTCTACTGCTCCACATTTGTGCCCAAAAGCTAAAAATACCAAAATTATCAGAAGACCCGTTATCATAAAACGTCTCATCTTAAATCCCCCTATTTCTTCTCTCCGGGGAGTCCCCCTCCCTTCTTTTCCAGTTGCTCCAGATACTCCAGTTCCCTATCTTCAGGATATCCCTTCTCTTCCAATTTATCAAGGAACTCTTTTAAAGATTTATCAGCAGGATTTATTTCTAAAGACTTCTTCCAAGCCTCTCTAGCTTTGTCTTTCTGTCCCATAGCAAAGAATGCCGAACCTATACGCTTATAGGCTAAAGCATTATTCGGCTCAAGCCTCAAGACATCCTGCGACTCCCTGATAGTCATATCGTACTTCCCCTCATAGAAATAGTTAACAGCATTATATAACTTTTGGTCAACTAAGCTCATTCCAGGAGTTACCTCTTCCGCCAATGCCACGCCCTCCACTCTGGCGATTGTTTTTAAGAGCCTGTCGACTCCTCTATCTTCAGGTTCCATGGATAAGAGATAGCGAAGAGTATTTAAGGTAAGCTTTATGTCCCCGTCTAAGTAGGAGAGCACAGCCTGCTTAATCAATTTGGCGCGTTTAGTTTCTTCTGCCTCTTTAGGCATTATCTTGGCCACCATTTCCAATTTCACCAATTTGTTTTTGGCTTCTATGTTTTTGGGGTCGAGCGATAGGGAACTGTTTAGCTTCTCTACTGCTCTCTGATAGAGTCCTTTATCATAAGCAGCTACCGCCTCTTTATAATATTCCAGTGCCATAGTTTCGCTGGCGGCAGTGATCGATGTGCCAAACTTCCAGCTCGCTGAAAGTCGGTGAGAACCCCCCAGGTCATGAGTGGCAAACGCATAATCGAGCCCGTAATCTCTATACCTGATTCCAAAGCCGAGAGTGAACTCCTCAGGGTCGAGCCCCAACCTAACAGCTAAATACCCAAAAGCCCAGTACTCTGCACCGCAATGGTAACTGAGAGGAGTTCTGCTTTTCTCTAAATCCACAACTAGGGTCAACCTGTCTCTCAATAGTTTATAGTTAAAGCCAAATCTCAAGGTCAGGGGCAATTTATCTTCTGTAGGTGCTCCTGTTCTCAAGCCTATCAGATTTCGTAGATTCAGGCCCGCCTGCAGATGCTCAATCAATGGTGATTTATACATTGCTCCTATATCAACAGTAAAATTCCCGTTCTTATGGTCATCTAAACTATGTGTCACATATTTAACACTGGCTCCCAGGGCAAGAACATCCACAATCTGTTTCCCATAGCTTGCTCCGAAAGCTGTTTGAGAATCTGAGAATTCATGAGTGAGATTATTATAATCATCTCGACCATCAAATTTTCCTGAATAGAGTCGGGTAAGGCTAGCTCCCACTGTTCCTATACCGGTAATCGGGTGGGCATAACTGATGAAATCATATATTGTGTCGGCCCAGAGAATAGCATGTAAGGCAGTAACCTCTTTCCTGTCTATTTGTGCCAATCCTGCTGGATTCCAGTAAGTGGCCGAAGCATCATCGGCAATAGAGACGAATGCTTTACCCATTCCTAAGGAGCGAGCGCCTGCACCCCAAGAAAGAAAAGCGCCAGGCTGGCCACCAGAAGCCTTACACCAGCCTGCTCGTGGCATACCATAGAGTAGTATGATAAAAGTAATTATTACTAATATTGAGCTATATTTCTTCCCGTGCTTACCCATTGGCGAGCTCCTCCGAAGCTCAGCCGCAGGGTTGCCTGAAAAAAGAAAGCTGAATCATCCACCGAACCGGATAATCCAGCTAACAGTTACCGACCTGAGGAAAATATTTTTTCCTCAGACCTTCTAATCTTCGGCAACCCGGCTAGCCAAATTGGCCCCGTGGCTTTGCGTCCTCCGATTACTCGGAGTTTGCCTTTGTCGGACTAGTCTACCTTATTCAATTTCCAATTTAATATTACCATAAAACTATCAGTTTGTCAACCACTTTTTCAGACGAAATTTTCGTCAATGGATTACACCAATCTTCCTTATCACCTGCACAGTGCGGTCATCACTCTTCGGCGCCCGGCTATCCTCAACATCGACCGTAATCCTGCAGATATAACCACCCTTTGCCACTTTATCTCCTCTTTCATTTGTCAAATACCAGGGCCACCTATTCACTCCTTGTGATCCCTGCTCACTGCCTGGTTTGAACTCATCCTCTAACACTAGATGCCCAAGCAGGTCGTAGAGTGTAACGGTGACTCTTGCATTCCATTTGAGAATATAAGTAATTGTTGTGCTGTCACCTGTGGCTGGATTTGGATAGTTGGAGACCTGCGTAATTATATCTTTAGGAAGTCCGGTAACCGCAGGGGCAGAGGCATCAGACCAGGCACCCCAGCTTCCTGCAGCGTTCTGGGCACGCACTCGGTAATAATATAGATGCGCTACTTCTTTCCCAGTTATTGCACAATTCTGGCTGTCTCCCGAAATTCTGTTGCTCATCGTTTTCCACAGTGGCGATGTGTCCACCCTCTCCTGTAACTCATAAGCCACAACGCCCGACTCTGGGTCCTTAGCGAAGTCCCAGTGGACATTGTAAGAGGTGGCTTCTGCCTCAGCCGATATTTCCGGCACCGGTGGACCAACAGTAGTCGGCGGTGTTATGTCAACTTTAAATTGTCTATAACCTGGATCGCTAAACAGGGTCACCTGCCCGCTTACAGTACGAGCTATGACCGAGAAGTAGTATATGGGACCAGAATCTTGTGGACGGTACTGTTGCAAAGTTAACCCGCTGACCGTAACTTCTCTCCTATCGCCAGCAAAGAGCCACTGGTTATTTGTCCTGTCGGCTCCTCCCGGTCCTGTTCCCACGGCATAATAGCTTTCTATAACTCTTATGGGAGACTCGGATTCCCAGTTTGCTGAAATCTTGGAAGCGTCGTTTGTCCAGTCTTTGGCATACACTCGAGGAGTTGTGGGAGTACGATAGTCCCTCACCCTGGTAATAGAAGTCTGGATGGGAACCGTGTAGTTCCTCTTAATAGTGGTTGGCTTGACATCTATGAAATCTTCAGCAGTCAATTGCAAGAGAATCTTATTTCCAGGGACTGCCTGATCGCTAATATCCAGCGCTACAAAATAATAGGAAGTGGTCGTCCCGATCAATTCAGGTTGAACGCCTGGTGCAGAATTGCCATCAATTATGAGGTTTGCTATTCCTCCACTGAAACTTCCTGTACCTATCAAAACATCTGTCCCGGAAGTGAAAACTCCATCTCCATTAGAGTCACGATAGAGCTTGACCAAGGCAAAGTCGCTATCTATAGCTGTTTCTATCTCTTCCACTGTAAGAATATTCCATTCTGCTCTGTTGGCATTTACTGATAGAGCAAGCCCTTCCATTATCACGTCCTTCTCTTTCTGCCTCGCTCCTCCCGGAGCCTTATCTTCGGCTACCAGGTTCAACTCCAGAGTCTTAACCGCCACTTTGGGTGATTCGAAGGGGAATTTCCCGATTGGAGCAGTCACATCCCAGTAGCCAGGACCCAAGTCTCCACTCACCGGGTTATCCACGTTATTTGGCGGAACAGGG
>CAZJWT010000009.1:0-6727 GCA_964550005.1 uncultured Clostridia bacterium
AATCTTCAGGGCATCTTCTAAATTCTTTATCTCTCTGGAGACACCGCGGCAGAGGATAACGATGTCGTGATAGTGGTAGCCCTGGCGAGTCAAACCGTAGACCTTGCGGGCAATGAACAGAGCCTCCTCGCTTCCAGTGCCACATTTCACTAAAGTTATCTCGGGAGAAGAGGTGGGAAGTTCGGAAAGGGAGATTATGTCTGGCTCAAACTCAGCTAAGAATTTCATTTTCACCTCGTGGGGCAGAGCTCCACGAAACCGAAAGACGCTCTCCTCTTCATTACCTGAAAAAAGTACCTCCTGTTTCCCCGAGGCTATGAGAGAGAAGAGTTGGTACTGATTAAAATCGATGTTATGGAAGTCGTCGAGGAGAATATAACTAAATCTCTCCCTATAATTTTCAAGAACATTAGGATGACTTCTAAAAAGTTGAACGGTTTTCAAAACCAGGTCTCTGAAATCTAACCGGTTCTCTTTGTGGAGATAATCCTGGTAGTCTCTGTAAATTCTTTTCAAATCTATGAATTTTCCATATTCGGGCAGGTTAACCTGGGGATTAAGTTTCAGAAGGTCAATTAAGTCGACCACCTCATCTAAGAAACCTGAAGTGTGCTGAACCCTCCGATAGTAGTCTAGCTTCAAATCTTTCAGAATCTTACTCAACACCAGCCTTTCCTCCAATCCATCGAGGACCTGAAAGTTGGGGTAGATTCCAGGAACCCTGCTATAATTTTGCCTGAGAACTCTCTTGCAGAACGCGGTGAAGCTATTGACCCAGAACTCTCCATATCCCGGCTGGAGATAGGCCCTCAAAGTCCCGACCATCTCCTCCTGATCGGTAAACACAAGTATCTTCTCAGGTGGAGCAGTTCCAGAAGATATGAGATGTTCGATTCTTCTCTTTAAAACTTCGGTCTTGCCCGAACCTGCTGGACCTAAAAGAAGAAGCGGTCTCCCCCGATGGGTTACCGCCTCCTTTTGTTCTATATTCAAGTCTTTTAAGATATCCACCTTAAGTCCCCAATTGTCCAGCCCCAAAATTCTTTACATGCAACATGCAGTCCTTTATCGCCGAAATTTCTACTTTGTAGCAGCAAAGCGTAAGATGCTGTGTCATAACCCCCTTTGTCATTGCGAGCGACCGAAGGGAGCGTGGCAATCTGACACAAAGTGTCATTGCGAACGAAGTGAAGCAATCTCGTAATTACGCACGAGTTTGCTTCGGCTTCGCCTCGCAACCGTTTCACTCCTCGCAATGACAATTACAACACACCCTCTATCGCTCTGCTACTCCATTAAATCACAGATTTGATGATACATTCGACCAGGTAGTGTAGCCCTTTCAGAAATTACAAATTTCAAATTACGGGCATAAAGCCCTAGACTACCTGCATTGAAGCAGAGCTCCGCTCTGCCGCTACATTCCCCTCACCCTAAACCCTCTCCCCAGAGGGGAGAGGGGAAGCAACTCCGAAAACTATCCCCACCTTTATTTCCCCAGGGATGAAGGGATAGTTACAGGAGCTTCAATTCCGCGTCATTGCGAGGAAGCGAAGCGACCGAAGCAATCTCGAGATTGCCACGGCTCCGCCTCGCAATGACATCTTTTTCTAATTTACTAACCGAGCGACTCCGAAAACTATCCCTTCATCCCAGTATCCCAACGTTTAAACTTCTATCTTTTCCCCATTTTCATTTTTTCTTTTAAAGTGCTAAGAAGATTATCAAAAGATTTTTCGAATGCGTCTACTCCCTCTCTCTGAAGAGTCTCGCAGACCTGTTCTAAATCGATCCCTGCTCTTTCCATCCGGGAAAGAGTGTCTTCAACTCCACCCAAATTCTCTTCCAGGGATAATCTCGGTTTTCCGTGGTCTCTAAAGGCATCCAGCGTAACCTGAGGAATGGTATTCACAGTATCGGGTCCAATCAATTCTTCCACATATTTCACATCACCATAAGCGGGGTTTTTAGTGGAGGTGCTCGCCCAGAGAGGTCTTTGAACTCTGGCTCCTCTTTTCGCCAGGTCTTTGAACTTTTCTTGAGAAAATATCTCTTTAAATTTTTGATAAACCTTCTTAGAATTGGCTATGGCTGCTTTTCCCTTCAGCTCTTCTAAATCTCTCTTCTTTTCGGGGTCTCTCTTCGACTCTACGAGTGAACTAATCAGGCTATCTACCAGTGTGTCTATCCTACTTACAAATAGACTGGCAACCGAAGCCACTCTCCTCAAATCTCCTCCCTCCCTGGAAAACTCTTCCAGTCCCTTGATGTATGCCAGGGCAACGCTTTCGTAATGGGACAAAGAGAATACGAGAGTAGCATTTATGTTAATGCCTTTCGATATCAGACGCTCGATTGCCATAGCCCCTTCTTCTGTTGCCGGTACTTTTATCATAACGTTTTCTCTTCCTATTCTCTCAAACAATTTTTGGGCCTCCCCAATAGTCTCCTCAATATCGTATGCATATTTTGGAGGAACTTCGATACTCACATACCCATCTTTTCCTTCTGTTTCCTTATATATCCTGTAAAGGATATCTGCCGCTAGACTCACATCCTTTATTGTCAGGTTATTATAGACTTCTTCGGCAGTCTTCCTTTTTCGAGCCAACTCTTCAATTTCAGCGTCGTAGTCTCTACTTTGAGTAATTGCTTTTTCAAATATGGTCGGATTGGATGTAACTCCACAGATGCCATCCTCTTCAACTATCTTTTCCAGCTTTCCCGAGGTGAGAATGGACCTCTCGATGTTATCATACCAGGCACTCTGGCCAAAATTCTTAATCTGATAAACTGGGTTTCGCCTCATTTCCATTTTCCTTTCCAAAGACTCACAAAAGACTCATCTGTTCGGGCTCTACTCTCTTCTCCTCCTCAAATATCTTTACTTCTCCATAAACCCCATCATATCCTGGAGAAATCTTCACTTTCCTTTCCTTTACCCTGGCAATAGCTTCGGCAATTTTAGGATGGACCCTGGAAAGCTCATCAAAAGGAACCTCTAACATAATTTTGAATTCATTGCCAAATTTCTCAATCAGGTAGTGGTATAACTTATCCACTTCCGCTGACTTGGGCGTCTTTCCTATCGCCTCGCCGATTACTTGTTTTAAAAGAACCAGGCTTGTAAAAGGAATTGCGCCCTGAGGTTTGAAGCCGATTTCTCTGTCAGCGAGTTCGCACACTCGATGCATAACTCCTATAGTCAAGTGTTTGCCACACCGTGGACAGACATTGTTATACTTCTTTGTCTCTTTGGGAGAAAGACAGACATTGCAGTTCCTGTGGCCGTCATAATGGTACTTCCCTTCCTGTGGAAAGAACTCTATGGTACCCAGGAATTTATCCCTTTCCTTATTCTTTATTGCAGAAACTATTTCTTTATAATCAATTTTGCAATTAAAAATATTGGCTTCCCTTCCTAAATTGCCAGGAGAATGGGCATCACTATTGGAAATTAGGGTAAACCTGTCCAGACTGGAAAGAGCCCAGTTCATTTCAGGGTCGCTGGATAATCCTGTCTCCAAAGCATAGATCTGGGAAGTTAATTCCCCAAAGCATTCTTTTATGTCGTCAAACCCGGAATTTGCTCCAAAGAGCGAAAACCAGGGAGTCCAGATATGTGCCGGCACAACAAAGCAGTCGTCGGAGGCTTCCAACACAATCTTGGCTAACTCCTTTGCTGAAATTCCCAAAATCGGCCTTCCGTCAGCATTCAAATTACCGATTCTCGAGAGTTCCCTATCCAACTTGTGGACTATCTCAAAACTGGGTGCAAAGACGAGAATATGAATTTTTCTTACTTTGCCGCTCTGGGAATAGATACAACTTATCTCGCCGGTCAGAAAAAAATGGATACTATCATATTCATAAACACCATAGCTCACTGGCTTGAGGCAATCCTCAAGTTCATCCAGCCAATGAGGGTGAGTAAAGTCTCCCGTTCCCAGAATATCAATTCCCTTAACCTTAGCATACTGGCTTATCTCTCGAATGTTCATCTCGCCTGAGGTAGCCCTTGAATATCGGGAATGGATATGAAAATCAGCGATCAACATTTCTCTTCCTAACTATTAAGAAACAGAGCATTAAACCTATCCCAACCCCATCTATCAGAATATCTAAAATCGACCCGTGTCTGGTGGGGACAAAAATCTGATGAATTTCGTCGGATATTGCATAAATGAAGGAAAACGCCCCGGACCACGTATAAGTTCTCAACAGATTAATCTTAATTGAGTGGAAAATCGCCCTCCAGATAATAAAGGCGAGTATTCCATATTCACTAATATGGGCAATTTTTCGGAGGATTATATCCCAGGTTCCCCAGGGCGTTGCAAGATTGGGGATGCTCGAGAGGTAGAATATGGCAGCACACCACAACCCAACTGGTAGCCACAGGCTCAAAAACAGAAGAATCTTCCTCATTTCTTTTTGCCTTGAACATCAATTATTACTCACTTGTAACACTCGATAAATCTTTCCAAAGACCTATCGTAAGTCCTCTCCACCTTAGGAGGAAAAAAACATGCTGGCAGTTCTCTCGACCTCCAGTGGTATCTTATACACTCGCAACAAATCCCTTTTCTGGAACAAGGCTCATAGGTGCAGGTGCAATTCTTGCGATTTCCCTCTTCGTTACACTCTCGCATTTGTATCTCCTTCACCAATTTTTATTTACAGTTTCTTTCTTTGCAGCAGCAAAGCATAAGCTTTGCCTTTCTGTAGGGGACGGACTCAGTTTATGCCGACCTTTCGGCATGCCGTCCCTCCATTTGGGCCGACCAAGGTCGGCCCCTACACTAATTCTTTTTAGAAGCCGATTCTTTTAGACGGTTCACCCGCTGCTTTTATCTCTCCGAATTTATCTTCATACATTTTAATATTCTCTTGCAGGGCAAGGAGGAACCTTTTGGTATGACCAGGACTCGAGATTATTCTCGCCCTTACTTTCGCTTTTGGCTCCTGGGGCTGAACATAAATGAAATCCATTGTAAACTCAGTCTCGCTATGCCTTATAAAAGCCAAATTCGCATATGTCCCCTGAGCCATAGCGTCATCCAATTCGATTCGGATTTGTACCTGTTTCTCCTGTTCTTCGGGCATAACCTTAACCTCCTTGATTTGTCCTCCCCACTTAGTATAAACGTGGCGACCTTTCTGATATTTCTTCGGCTCAACCATCTTATAATTAGACGCGAAGCTTACGCTTCGCTACTCCTTTCTAATGTCGCTTTTAAAAGATAGTCCGGAGTCCTCCGATTCATCGGAGGTTCCGTTTATGAATCCTCCCCCGATTTCATCGGGGACTCCAAACCTTTCTACACCCTTTGCTGTAGCAGAGCTATCGCTCTGCCACTACAATATTCAAAAGATATCAGTGTTTGTAACCCTTATCAAAGGCTTCTTTGAAATCGTACCCGTCCTTGAAATCCTCAATGCTATCCTCATCTGTCTTGGACAAAAGTCCAGCATCAACCATATTGAAAACTATGTTACCGAAATCTTCTGTCCTTCTAACTCCCCAATTTTCAAAAACTGTGCAAGTCATCAGTCCAAAAAGTTCCAGCCCATATTCCCTGATCCCCTCTAAGAGTTCTCGACCACTGACATGTCTCAGCTTATCGAATTTACTCTGCGCGAAATTTAGAGCTGACATAACGAAATCGTAAGCCTCAACTTTATAACGAGGATCCTTAGCCACAATTTCTTCCACAACCTGCGAAAAATTATTTTTATTTGTCATTTCTGGTAATTTCTTACTTTAAACTTCGCTCAGGCAAACCCTCCTGAAATTACAAAAGCTGCAGGTTTCCTGGTTAATTGTCTTGGCAAAACTATCCTTGGTAGCTATATTCTGAACAGAATCTATAAGTAATGCCTTCATTCCCTCGATGTTCTTTCTCATATAACCCTTAATCTCTTCTATTTCTCCGGCATCCAGCCTGTTTGTAATACCCCTCTTATGGTGCAAATTGTACTCAATCGTTCTAACTTTTTCTGGACTCACATTCCACTGGTCAATTGCAAATAGAGTGTAACAACCAAGTTGAACGTCGCTTCCAGCAAGCTCGGATTTACCGGTTTTCCAGTCTATTATAGTAATCCCGCCATTTAGGTCTCTGTAGGCGAAATCTAACTTGACATTGATTTTAGTATCCTCGAATAGGAAACCCTGAAACTCTTCTATAGGCAACCAGAGTGAAAAGTCGATATTTTTAATCACGTCAAAAATATCTGAACTGTAAAAATTCTGAATACATGCCTCTACATGATTCCAGAGGTCCTTCCATCTTTCTTCTTTCACTTCTACGTCATATTCGTGCTCAAATAAGGCACAGCTCTTAGGATCTTGCCAGTACCTTTTGTTCTTCGAGGATTCGAAATCGTACCGCATCTGCTCCCTGGTTAGGCCGATGAGGCGATTCATCAGTGGCACTCTGCCAGACTTCGTCTCCTCTAAGACATTTTTGATAGAGTTATGAACTACCTCTCCCGCCCACATATATCTATTCTTCAGTTTCCCGAGAATGTATATCTGCCTGACTTCGTCAGGAGCATCAAACTCCCAACCGCCCCAGTGTCCATAATAGGTGTAATAGTATTTCCTGTGGCATTCCCTGAAAATATCATTTCTCGACTTTGACCAGGAGAACTCGTTCTTTAGTTTTCCCATTTTCCCTTCCTTTTGGCAGAGCTAGCGCTCTGCAGCTACATTTCTTGTAGC
>CAZJWT010000009.1:6827-14411 GCA_964550005.1 uncultured Clostridia bacterium
AGCAAAGCGTAAGCTTTGCTTCCTTTTGGCAGAGCTAGCGCTCTGCAGCTACATTTCTTGTAGCAGCAAAGCGTAAGCTTTGCTTCCTTTTGGCAGAGCTAGCGCTCTGCAGCTACATTCTTTGGAGCAACGTTCCTAGTAAGTAGCTAAAATTCAACCGGGGGTATTTCAGCTTCTTCCTTTTCAACTTCGAAATAAGTCCGCGGTTCAGCCAGACCTCTTCTTTTGGCAAAGAAGCGTCCAAAGACTTCTCTAATGTGGGCATTAAAGTCCTTGACAGCCCGATTATACCTCACCCTGGCCACAGCAATTCTGTTTGCAGTTCCCGACAGTTCGTCCATTAGTCTGATGAAAGTCTGATTTGCCTTCAAATCAGGATACCGCTCAACGATTGCCAGAAGCCGTCCTAAAGCGCCCTCCAGTTCCCCGGCTGCCTTAATCTTTTCAGCAACTGTTTTTGCTCCAGCAAGAGCTGAGCGCGCATCAGCTACGTGAGTAAATACTTCCCTCTCATGTTTCGCATATCCTTTAACTGTAGCAACCAGATCAGGAATTAATTCGCTTCTCCTCTTAAGCTGTGTATCAATCTGAGCCCAAGCCTCGTTCACTTGTTCATCCATTCTAACTACGCGATTAAGGCCAGAAATGTACCAAGCAATCCCAACAAAAATTAAAAAGACAAAAATAGCCAGAAAAATCCATGCCTTTCTCATCACTTCCTCCTCCTTTTGTGAATCAACTGTGCTTCCTCCCACCTAAAAATAGTTTGTGAAGAACTATTGGAATTTCAGCCAAAAAACGAGGACGAGTGTCATTGCGAGGAGCGGAAGCGACGAAGCAATCTCGGGATTGCCACGCTCCTTTCAGTCGCTCGCAATGACGTATTTTTGAACTCCATTACCATCTCCCTGTGGCGCCTCCGCCACCTGACATTCCTCCGCCAAATCCTCCGAATCCCCCACCAAATCCTCCTCCCCCTCTACCCCAATAACCTCCTCCTCCCATAAAGAATAACCAGGGAAAGAGAAAGAACCTGCCTCCCAGAAATAAAAGAATTAAGAATAAGTATAGTAGATTCACAAGTACTCTTCTGGAGTGAGAACTCCTTCCACGAGCCATCTCATAGTATTCTTGAGGAAGAGAACTTAGAGCAAGTAACTTCACTCCCTTTTCACTGGCAATTAAATTGGCAAGAACTGCCGTACCGTTAAAAAGCCCTTCGCCAAATTCTCCTTTCTGGAAACTGGGAGCAACCTTCTGACGAATAACCTCTCCAGCCAGACCATCGGTTATGATACCCTCTAAACCGTAACCCACTTCTATTCTAATCAAGTGCTCGCCAACACCAACGAGAATTAGAAGACCATTATCCTCACCCTTCTTGCCAATTCCCCATGCCTCAAATAGGTCTACTGCATAACTTTCTATGTCCCCTCCCGGGATACTCTCCAAGGTCACTATGGCAATTTCAGAAGTAGTCTTTTGTTCCAGTTCAGTAACGAGGCTTGTCAACCGAGCTATATCACTGGATGAAAGAAGGTGAGCAAAGTCATTAACATATCCCACCGGCTTGGGAAAGGAAGTCTCCTTCCCAAAAGAAGAAACCTGTGGAAGAAATAGCATGACTAAAATTAGTAGTGCTATCTTATCTATCTTAAATTTTCTCATTAGACTTCCATTCTGTCACAGATTATGCATAACTTCTCAATCTCTTGCAAATAGTCGCCGAAAAGTTTTTCTAAATTGCCTTCCACTTTTCCACCCTCTTTCATCTGTAGAACCTTTAAGAAGATATTACCATTAATAGAGAACTCTCTTTCTAAATCACTGATAATATCTTTCTTCTTAACGGGTAAAACTTTCCCCTTCAGCCGCAACAGGCTTCGGAAAATGGGAATAAAAGAAGTAAGCGAATTGATTAAGAGAGAGCGAATTCTCTTCTCTCTCATGCCTATCTCCAGGTAGACCTGATATAGCCTGATCAATCCCCCCTTTAGTTGCTGTTCGCATTGGAGCCTGACATTTCGACTGTTTACCTTCAGTTCACCTAATATGTCCTTTCCGTAAAGGACGATATGATTCTCCTTCATTTCTAGAAACTCTATAGGAAATGTATCCGTAGAAGACTTCATATGCTGACTAGTAAGAAGAAGAGGCACAATGCCTTTCCTCCTTCCCTGCCTAACAAGCTGCAAACTCTTCTTCAAGTCAGGAGAGTCTATTCTCTCCATTATGAAGAGGAGATTGACATTCGATTCTTTGGGAATAAAATCTTCTCCCACTGCACTCCCGTAAAGGGAAATAGATTTTAGGTTATCGCCGTGCAATCCAATCATTGCCTGGCAGAAATGCGCTACAACTTTCCTCACATGGCTATTTAACTTCCCCAGATTGACAAGTTCTGCCATAAAAAGCCCCCTTTTTGATTGAATTCTGCCTCGATTTTAACATATTTTCCCGGCTTTTTCAACAATTAAGGGAAAAGAGCTATCTTGGAGATTTCTCGGCGGGCAGATTTTGCGTTAGCCTTTTGAACCTTTCCCGATTTCTCGAAAGTTCAGCTTCTTCTAACTCGACCTGTCCGAGGTAGTCCTGAATCCTCTCGATTCTATCAGCTGTAGGTGGGTGGGAGCGAAAGAGAGATTCAAATTGAGTGGGAGGTTTCTTCTCCATAGTCTTAAGTTTCTCGAAAAAGTCAACCATTCCCTTCGGATCATATCCACTAGCGAGCGAATAGCGAACTCCAGAATTATCAGCTTCAAACTCGTTCTTCCGGCTATATCCGAGGAGCATCAAGGAAACAAAGAAATCAGTATATTGCTTCAACTGGCTCAAATCTCTCTTAGTGATTATTTCTCCAATGAGGACAATTGCCGAGTAACCAAATACTTTCTCGAACTGCTTTGCTCCGTGGCGATAGACAACATGTCCAATCTCATGTCCCATCACTCCTGCTAGTTCAGCCTCGTCATCCAGTTCTTTGAGAATTCCCCGGGTCACAAAAACGAAGCCTCCAGGAGCGGCGAAAGCATTCACCATTGGAGTATCGAGTACAGTGAAGGAGTAGGTTATCTCCTTCCTCTCGCAAACATCAACCAATTTCTCTCCCACCTCAGTTACATATTTTTGAAGCTCAGGGTCATTGTAAACGCCAAACTCTCTTTCGACCTGTTGAGCAGTTTCTCTCCCCAGGGCAACCTCCTGCCGTGTGGAGAGCAGTCTGATTTCCTTTTTTCCTGTAACTGGATTCATTGCACACCCTGCCAAGAAGGCAAAAGTAATAAGTAAAGTGATATTCAAAATTCTTCTCATATAATTTCCTCCCAAAAAGGGGACAAGCTACTTTTTCTCATCCAATTTCACCCTTATACCGCAAGCCATCCCCCGTCTACAAAGATTGTCTGTCCAGTTATGTAATCAGAAGCATCGGAAGCAAGAAAGACAGCTATTCCTGCCAAATCCTCAGGTTCGCCCCATCTACCTAAAGGAATTCTTGCATTTATCGCCGAAAATCTCTCCGGGTCCTGCCGCAGAGCCTCGGTCAAATCAGTCACAAAATAGCCCGGCCCAATAGCATTAACTCTAATATTATATTTCGCCCAGTCGCTGGCGAGAGATTTGGTCAGTTGTGAAACCCCTCCCTTGCTTGCGACATAGGCAGGAATATTCTTCCCGCCTATAAAACTGGCTATGGAAGAAATGTTTATAATTTTTCCTCTCTTCTGTTTAATCATTACTCTTCCCACCGCCTGGCAACATAAGAAAGTGCCTTTCAAGTTGACATTGATCTCTTCATCCCAATCTCTTTCGGAAAAGTCTTCAGAAGGCACTCTGGTTATTCTTCCAGCATTATTGAACAGAAAATCTATCTTCCCAAATCTTTCCAAGGTTTTCTCTACCATTCTATCAATATCTTCTTTTCTAGTCACGTCAACCTGGAAGGGAAGCACCTCTCCTCCCCAATTTTTTATTTCCTCAGCCACTCTCTCAATTTTTTCCAGTTCCCTGCTCGTTATAACAAGGTCTGCCCCAGCCTGAGCAAGACCAATAGCAATGCCTTTCCCCAGGCCGCGGCTTGCTCCAGTCACTATCCCTGCTTTCCCCTTGAGACTCATCTTGTCTAAAATCATAACTCCCCCTTTTATATCTCAACGAAATATTGCATTGGTAACCGCAAGCTTTAGCTTGCGAATTCTTCGCCCCTCGGTAGCCGCTCCGATTCATCGGAGCGTTAATATTCGCCGGCTAAAGCCGTCGGCTACCATCAATAAGAATAAATTTCAAAGGAGCCTTGCTATCGTGCTTTTTATTTTCTTCGGTGGCTTAACTATAAAGGCCCCAATTGTAAATACAGCAATAAGAACTGTTGGTATCTGTATCGTCAAAGGATTAACATCTGGATAAATCAACTTTTCCAGATAATGGACTATAAACGAACCAGAATAGACTGAAGATGCTTCATATCTTGACATCAGTTGATTTTCGAGCAGGGTTAATGGGCAATACTTGCCGAGAATGCTTAGAGAGCCGACATAGAAAATACCTAAAAGGTGGAGAGACCTGAACAGCCACCAATCAAAGAATTTCTGCCTGAAGAAAAGAGCATATACGGTAAGCAAGAATCCAAGTAGCATAAATAGTATAAACAGGAAATGTATCGCAATGATTGCTTCGGAAAATATTCTATATAACATGTTCTACCAATTTTATCCAAATTTATATACTTTCCTGAACGAAAAGGCATTCTGGATTTATGCTCTATAATCTTACGGATTGAGCCTGACTATGTAAAAATTGAGAATCGCTGCAAAACTTACCCAGATTATATAAGGAATGAGCAACCAGCTCGCTGCTCTGGAAATCTTGAAAAAGTTCAAAATTGTAAGCACAATTGCAAGCCAAAGTACAATTATTTCAAAAAAAGCGTACAACGGAGATTGCAGTCTGAAGAATAAAAATGACCATAGCATATTTAATGCCAGCTGAATGCTAAAAATCAACAAGGCCATTTTTACATTTTTGTTCTCGAGACCCTTATTCCACACCAAATAGGCCGATACGCCCATCAAAACAAAAAGAAAAGTCCAAACGGGAGCAAAAACCCAGTTAGGTGGAGTGAAACCTGGTTTTTCTATTGTCGCATACCAGTTGGGAATCGAAGGTGAAGTAAATAACGAACCAACAATACCTGCTACTTGACAACCCAATATGGCAATCAATAATTTAACAAGTTTACTCATATGGATGTTCCTCACAATTTTCTTCTGTAACGGCTTCGTGGGGGAAGTAGTATACTTCCCCCACTCAATACCTTTACATCACTTTCTTGCCAGTTTCCCTGATATTCCCGCCATCCAAATAGCAGCCAAGCCAACGAGGGTGTAGATAATCCGGGACAAAGCTGACATTTCACCAAATATGCCGCAAACAGGAATAAGCTTGAACAGACCCACCACTCCCCAACTCAAGCCGCCAACTATGACGAGTATCAGAGCGAGCCAGTCCAATCCTTTCAGCTTTGACATTCTAATCGCCTCCTTTCCTTACGATTTCTGAAACAGGGCCAACCCGTTGAAGTGAGCTTCAAGTATTAGACAAAGTTTTAAGCTATCAAGTCTTCGGTAGGTATATAATAAAAGTAGTTCCTTTGCCTTCTTCTGTTTTTAATTCTATTTTCCCATGGTGACTATCAATGATATCTTTCGATATTGTAAGACCTAATCCTGCCTCACCTTTTGTGCTAAAGAATGGTTCAAAAATTTTTGACTTTTCCGTTTCAGGTATTCCCGGACCATTATCTTTAAATTCAACAATCACCCATTTATCGTCCGATTTCGTCTCTACAGATAGCCTGCCGCCTGGAGACAACGCATCGATGGCATTATTAATAAGACTGATAAATACCTGCTGAAATTGCCCCTTATTTCCCGAAACGATTAGAGAATTTTCTTCATCTAACTGCTTGCTTAATATAATTCCTTTCTTTATAAATTGATAACTCATTAAAGTCAAAGTTTCGTCCAGTGTCTTATTTATATCAATCTTTTCAACTTTGGAGTAGTCTTGCCCAGTGAAATTCAGAATCTCGTCGATTACCTCATTTCCATGAGATGTTATGTCACAAATATCTTCTATGTTTTTTTCTAAATCCTCAGTTGACTCTGGTCTTTTAATACTATCCAACAAATATTTCCCTTTCCTGGAAATTATCTGCCAAGGAGTTTTCATCTCATGAATAATCGTTCCAATCAACCTTCCTATAGAAGCCATCTGCGTTGAACGATATAATTGATTTTTCGCTTCACGAAAAAGACTTTCAATATATTTCCTATGTAACTCTTGTTTCTTCGTCTCTTCCCCAAAATATCCACTGACTATTGCTACAACAAATAAGAATGGAATTCTTAAGAGCAACCCTGTATTGAACAGGTCAACTCGACCCGGACCTTTAACAAGCATAGCAAAATAGAAAATAAACGCCAAAAATGCAATCATACCACTTATCTTTAAACTGGAAGCCAAAGCAGACATAAATATGACCAGAAAGTAAGCCATATAAAGGTCTGTATCGATACCTCGGGTTAGATACATAACTGACGAGATAAAAAATATGTCAACCAAAAAAATGGCACTCATAAATTTTCCTGAACGAATTCTTCCTTCAGGAACAAAAATTAAGTAGAGATTAAGAATGCTAAAACCAAGCCATATTAAAACTGATTGTATCGGAAGAATGAACCCTCTATCAGGCTCGTATAGAACCAGGAAAATAACTATCACAAAAATTAGCCATTGAAAGATGATGGTGAAACCCTTGTAGCTAAGACTATAGACTTTTCTTTCAGGTTTACTAAAAAATTGTTTCATATTATGAATCCTCCAAATCTACCAACCGGATATTTGAGTTCCATCAAGGCCGAGATGTGTGCAATCAATGCAAATGTCCCCTGTTGCAGAATCATAGCACCATCCCCCACTATCGGTAATATTAGGCCCTACGACTTGATTTGTTCGTGGATGATCATTAAGGTCTAAATATGGAATCTCATTTACATAGTCAGGAATCAAGGAATTGGAAAGTGGGTTAGAAGGCCATACCCCGTCATTAGTTCCATAATAGGTCATGACTGCCATACGCAAAATACCCAGATTACCCTTTGCCACATTCTCGTTTGCCTGGCGAATTGAATTGCCGACTATTATAACCACAATAACTGCAAGTAATCCAATAACTGCTACAGAAATCATTAGCTCGGTCAAAGTGAACCCTTTTGAATTCGACACCACATATCCCCTTTTATTCATTCTCCAACTTCAATTTCTTCCCCTCACCCTAGACCCTCTCCCCTCAGGGGAGAGGATAAAGGTGAGGGGATGACCTCGGCGCTCGTTGGCTTCGAATCCTTCCGCAGGTGAGTGAGCTGCCGGGGGAGGATTCGCTTTTTCGCCGTCCCCAAAACTCCCACGGCTCAAAAGCCGGCCGCCTCGCTTCCGCGTCCTCGCTTCACTGCCCATTTCCCCTCACTCCCAACCCTCTCCCCTCGGGGGAGAGGATAAAGGTGAGGGGATGACCTCGGCGCTCGT
>CAZJWT010000009.1:14511-19161 GCA_964550005.1 uncultured Clostridia bacterium
CGCTCGTTGGCTTCGAATCCTTCCGCAGGTGAGTGAGCTGCCGGGGGAGGATTCGAACCTCCACAGCAAGATCCAGAGTCTTGAGTCCTACCATTAGACCACCCGGCAATTTCTATCCTTTCTGTTCTTTTTGTTTCTCTCCCTTCTTTAACTCGTCAACATAGTTTAGCTGCAGAGTGGCGAGAATGTCACTAATCAATCTCTCTTCTTCCTCAACCAGATTTCCTTCAGTCTTCTCCTTTAGCATTTCCAGCATATCGATTGTTATCTTCGCCTGCTCTAAATTTCTCTCAATCTTACCTGTCAGAGGATTAGTAATTTTGCCCATCTGCTGCATTGCCGCCTGGGAAAGAGAGACAACAAAGCTAATAAAATGAGCATTCAATTTAGGTTCTTCGGACATACTGCCCCCTTGGAGAAACTATAGGAAATTTCTAATTGTATAATCTATTCTTTTTAATACTCTCTCCCTGCCGAGGAATGATAGGAGAGCAAAGAGACCTGGCCCTCTCGTGCGACCCGATACTGCCACTCTGAGAGGATGGAATACTTCGCTTGTCTTTTTCCCACTTTCCGTAGCATAATTGCGAATTTCCTCTTCGATTTTCTCTTCTGAAAAATCTTCCAATCTGGCGAGCCTATCCCTGCAGTCGGACAGTATCTGTTTGACACCGCTAAGCTTTAATACTTTCTCTTTAGCCTCATCTTCATAATCCTGTTCTTCTAAATCCTGCTTAAGCATATATTTTATTAGATTTGGGATATCTTTCAGCAATTTTATTTTTTCCTGCTCGAGGGAAATCGATCTAGTCAGTGCCATCCTGACCGCATCTTCAATATCTTCATATTTTTTACTCCCTACTAAATTCTCTTTTGCTATAAATGGAAAGGCTTTAAAGGTAAGGTCGTCTGGCTTCATCTTCCTTATATACTCGCCATTCATCCAGAGAAGTTTCTGAGGGTCAAAAATGGCAGCAGATTTTGCGCACCTTTCTAAAGAGAACTTTTCAATCAATTCCTCTTTAGTGAAAATCTGCTGACTATCTTGTGTAGCCCAGCCCAGAAGAGCAAGATAATTCATTAATGCCTCTGATAGATAGCCTTCTTCCTCATAATAATTGAGAGAAGTTGCTCCGTGTCTTTTACTCAGTCGGCTGCCATCAGAGCCAAGAATCATCGGTATATGGGCAAATATAGGCTTCTCCCAGCCGAGCGCCTCGTAAAGGAGAATCTGCCTGGGAGTATTCGATATGTGGTCGTCACCACGAATCACATGGGTTATCTCCATCTCGTGGTCATCAACTGTAACTGCAAAATTGTATGTAGGAGAGCCACGAGACTTAAGAATAACAAAATCGTCCAGGAGACTGTTCTCGAAGCTCACTTTCCCCCTCACTACATCTTCAAATTCTGTAACTCCCTCCTGAGGTGTCCTGAAGCGCACCACATACTTCCTCTCTTCCTCTATATACCTCTTCTCATCTTTTGCAGTCAGATTGCGACATCTGCCATTATACTTTGGTGGTCTCTTCTCCTCGAGCGCCTTCTTTCTCATCTCCTCAAGCTCCTCAAGAAGACAGTAGCACCGATAGGCCTTACCATCTTGAACCAGTTTTTTTGCATACTTCTCATACAACTCCAGCCTTTGCATCTGAAAGTATGGCCCGCGTCTTCCCGCTTCTTTAATAACTATTTTAGAAGGTTCGGCTTTTTCTCGTATTTCCTCGATCGGCCTCCCGCCTGGTTCAATGGTAATTTTCGGGCCCTCACGCCAATCCATACCCAGCCAATTGAGCCCATGAATAATCTGCAGAACCGCCTCATCTGTAGAGCGTACCTCATCCGTATCTTCTATCCGGAGAATAAATGTACCACCCTTCTTGCAGGCATAGAGCCAGTTAAATAGAGCAGTGCGGGCTCCACCTAAATGGAGATAACCTGTGGGTGAGGGCGCAAATCGTACTCGAACAGACATTGAGCCTCCAAAATTTATTCCCCCTCACCCTTAACCCTCTCCCCTCTGGGGAGAGGAAAAAAGAAGAGGAGGCCTCCAGAGTCTTTCGCCGTCTAATAGATTACTTTATTCAGGGGATATTCTATTATTCCCTCAGCGCCAGCGCGCTTCAGTTCGGGAAGAATCTTCTTTGCCATTTCCTCTTTTAGGATCACCTCCAGGGCAACCCAACCGGGAATGGTCAAGCGGGAAACCGTTGGCTTTTTGAGTGCGGGCAGAATCTCCATAAGTTTGGCAATGTCCTTCTCTCTCACGTTCATCTTTAATCCCACCATACCCTCTGCTGCCAGAGCTCCTTGCAAGAGAATAGTGATATTCTCAATCTTATTCCTCTTCCAGGAGTTCTGATATGACCTCTTATTTACAATGAGGCGCGTTGTCGATTCCATAACCGTATCTATAGTCCTTAAATAATTTGCCTCCAGAGAAGAGCCGGTCTCGGTCAATTCCACAATAGCATCAGCCAAAGTCCCTGCCTTTGCCTCGGTTGCCCCCCAGGAAAATTCCACCTCTGCCTTTACTCTTTTCTTCTTCAAATAATCTTTAACTATATTAACCACCTCAGTGGCTATCTTCTTTCCCTCTAAGTCTTTCACGGATTTAACCCGTGAATTCTTAGAAACAGCCAGGACCCACTTCACTGGACGGTAACCAGACTTGGAATATACCAACTCACACACTTCTTTCACTTTTGCCTTGCTCTCTCTAATCCAGTCATAGCCAGTGAGCCCTGCATCGAAAATACCATCCTCGACATATCTGGCTATCTCCTGGGCTCTTACCAGCATAACTTCCAATTCCGGGTCGTCACAAGAAGGAAAATATGACCTCTCTCCTACATAAATACGTATGCCAGCTTTACGGAAAAGTTCCATAGTTGGCACCTGAAGGCTCCCTTTCGGTAAACCCAGTTTTAATTTTGGCATTCATCCCTCCATTAAGAGCTATATTCTCTGTAGCGGCAAAGCGTAAGCTTTGCTTCCCTTTTGGCAGAGCTTCGCTCTGCCACTACAATATTTAAAAGATAGTTTGTTCATCACAAATCTCTTTTTTCCATTACGATGGCATCTTCTCCTGTATAAGCATAGTAGCCTTTCCTGACTCCCACCTTTCTGAAACCCCATTTGTCGTACAACCTCTGTCCAATCTTATTAGAGGGTCGAACTTCCAGGGTCGCTATTTTGGCTCCCAAATTTTTTGCCTTATCCAGAAGGAATCCAAGTAGCTTACTCCCTATGCCCCGACTCCTGTAGTCTGGATGTACGGCAAGATTGGTTATGTGCGCTTCATCTTTAACCATCCAGAAACCACCGTAAGCGACCATGGTACCCTTCTTCTTTTCCTGAGAATCTTTTCTCATTACGTAAAAGTGGGAGAAAGGTAGTACCAGCTCATGATAGAACATCGCCACCGACCACGGTTCAGGAAAAGATAGACTTTCTATCTTCACCACCTCCTCCAAATCGCTGTAATCCAATGGAAGTATGGTAAATTTCAAATCTTCCGCAATCTTTTCTTCTCTTCCCATTTCACTTCAGCCTCCGGTCTCCTTATATATAGGGGAAAGACTTCATCATACTTCTTCCCTTCCCCTGAAACAAGTTTCTCCAAACCCAACTCGGCAACTCGGGCTGCCGAAGCATAACGCTTCTCCTTCTCGACAATTTTTGCTTTCTTGTTTAGAAAATCTCTAATTAGATTTTCGTAGATGTCCACTGCGTCACCGAGAAAGAGTATGGTTTCCCCTTCGTCTTTCAATCTTTCCAACCAGTTCTCTATCCCAATTAGTTGATGAGGAGTCAATCTCTTTCTGCCGTGATATAGTGAGGTGTAGATTTCCCGGCGCAGAGCGTCAACCATCGGGCAAATGACCTCTCCAGATGTCCCCGCGCCAAAGGCTAATCCGTCGAGGCTCGGAATTCCTACCAGCGGAACGTTCAAACTCTGAGCAAGCCCTCTGGCTGTGGAAACCCCAACGCGAATTCCAGTAAATGAACCTGGCCCAATGCTCACTGCAATTCCATCTATATCCTTGACAGACATACCATTCCTTTTCAATATTTCATCAAGGAGTGGAATTACCCTCTCGGAATGGGAAAGTCCCAGTTGGAGTAAAATCTCATCCCGCATCTCCTCTCCATCTGTCAGGGCTACGCTCGAAGTTTTAGTTGATGTCTCTATTCCCAGAATTACCATTTAGATTAATTTCCCTGCCAATCAGATTGGTTATCCTTATCTCCCGATTATTCTCAGAAATTATCTTTAATTCTATTTCGATTCTCTGTTCAGGCCAGAGTGGCCTTATCTTCTCAGCCCATTCAATAATTGTTACTCCCTGGTTATAGAAGTATTCTCTATAACCCAGTTCTTCCACTTCGGATAATTTATCGAGACGAAAGAGGTCGAAATGGTAGACTGGAATTCGTCCTTTATACTCGTTAATTAACTTGAAGGAGGCGCTAACTACAGAGCCTCGGACTCCCAATCCCTGAGCAATGCCCTGGGTAATGGTCGTCTTCCCCGAGCCGAGTTCACCAATAAGGCAAATTATATCCCCAGGCAAAAGGCTTTTCCCAACCGCCTTACCGACTTTTCTTGTTTCCTCCTCACTCCTCGTAACCTTTACCAAACCTCTA
>CAZJWT010000010.1:0-5608 GCA_964550005.1 uncultured Clostridia bacterium
CCATTGAGCTACACCCACCATTATGGCACCCTCGGTCCGACTCGAACGGACAACCAACGGCTTAGAAGGCCGCTGCTCTATCCATTGAGCTACGAGGGCGTCATTATTTCCCAGAGTTCAAATGCATCCTTACCAGCCCCACATATAGGACATACCCAGTCATCGGGCAATTCTTCAAAAGGTGTACCGGGTCTTATCCCCGAATCAGCGTCGCCTTTTTCTGGGTCATATATGTACCCACAGACTGTGCATTTGTACTTTTCCGTCTTTTCTGTCACTTTTTTATCTTCTTCCTTAAGGTAAGTCGGCGCTGTTTTGGGCGATCTACCACCTTTAATTTCGTGATAATATGCATAAGTCATCGGTTCCCCGTCGTTAATGATTTCAGCATCTATTAACTTTCCAATGAAAATAGTGTGAGTTCCTACATCCAAACTATCAATAATTTCAGACTCCAGGTAGGCTATGGTGTTTTCCATGACTATGGGAGCTCCGCTTACACCAACCTTATAACTCACATTTTTGAACTTATCCCATTCCTTGCCAGTTCTAAAGCCAAAATGTCCTATGAATTTCATTGGCGTCTCTTTAGATAAAATTGAGACAGTAAACACTTTGCTTTCCTGAATGTATTCGTGCGTTAAATTCTGTTTGTTTATGCTCACCGCTATCGTTGGTGGCTCTGCCGCTATCTGAAATACTGTATTGGATATCTGTCCATTAAATTTCTCACCCTTTTTTGAACTAACAACAAACAGTCCGTAACTAATTTTATGAAGCGTGTTCAGGTTCGTCCTATTTCTCCTTTAATATTATAGACTATCGATCACTCTCTTCAGTTTAGCTCGCACCTGTTCAGCCACATCCCGTAGCCCGGGATTCTCAATAGCTTGCATAGATGCCACAGGGTCTATCGCCGCTACTTCTATCCTCCGGTTGGAAATTTCCTGTACGACCACATTGCAAGGCAACATTAACCCAATCTTGTCCTCCGCCTGCAATGCCTTGTAAGCAAAGGGCGGATTACACGCACCAAGGATTTTGTATTTTTTGAAATCCACATTAAGTTTTTTCTTCAGGGTTTCCTGCACATCAATATCCGTTAGGATGCCAAAACCCTCTTTTTTCAACTCCTCAGTCACTCTGGCAATAGCTTCATCGAAAGAAACATTCAAGATTTTGCTAAAGTAATAACTCATATCAACTCCTCTTCTCTCAAACCTTTTTCCTTGCCTGGCGTAACTATGCTACTTCAAAAATGGGCGCTGTCCCTATTTTTGGTCGGGGCGGTCGGATTTGAACCGACGACCTCTTGCTCCCAAAGCAAGCGCGCTAAACCAAGCTGCGCCACGCCCCGCCTAAATAATTTATTTTATCAGCTATCCTCGTATTCTGTCAATGAAGAAAGTCCCGATGAATCGGGACTGCTACAATTTATTAATTATTTTTTTAATTTTAGCGAGAGCCTGTGTTCGATGGCTTATTCTGTTCTTTATATATTCTCCCAGTTCTGCAAAAGTCTTTCCATATTCTGGCACAATAAACAGGGGGTCGTAGCCAAAACCGCTCTTTCCTTTCATCTCAAAGGCAATCCTCCCTTCACATACCCCCTCACAGGATACCACTTCACCGTCGGGCCTGGCTAAAGCAGCTACACATCTGAATTTGGCTATTCTCTCTTCCAGAGGTAGTTTCTCCATAAGCTTCAAGAGCTTCCTGTTATTATTTTCATAGGTGGCATTGTCGCCAGCAAACCTTGCTGAACGTACTCCCGGAGCTCCCCCTAAAGCATCTACTTCCAGACCTGTATCTTCAGCTAAAGAAAGTTTATTCGTATACTGCGAAACTACCAGCGCCTTCTTCTTAGCATTTGCTTCCAGAGTCTCCCCATCCTCCATAACTTCCGGGCAACCGGGAAAATCTTCCAGGGAGAGGAACCTGACATTCGTATCATTAAGTATCTTTTTAATCTCTCTAATCTTGTCGCCATTTCGAGTGGCAAGCACAATTTCAAACATACCATCCCTGGCTATTTTAAATCTCCTAAGATTTCCTTTTCCATTCCTATCAATTCCGCAATACCCTTACGAGCAAGTCCCAGCATTTCCAGTAACTTCTTTTCAGGAAAGGCCGCCTCTTCGCCGGTAGCCTGAACTTCCACGAGGTCTCCACTTCCAGTCATAACCACATTCATATCGACTTCAGCAGAACTATCTTCCTGAAAAGTTAAATCTAAAAGCGTATTCCCTTTCACAATCCCCACGCTTATGGCAGCCAGGTAATCTTTTACTGGAAAGGAAGCAATCTTCTTATCTCTTTTCATCTTTCGTATTGCATCGACCAGAGCAATGAAGCCTCCTGTTATGGCAACTGTCCGCGTGCCTCCATCAGCCTGCAAGACATCACAATCAATAATTATTGTCCGCTCCCCAAGCAATTTCAAATCGACAACGGCGCGAAGGGAACGACCTATGACCCTCTGAATTTCCTGGGTGCGGCCGGACAACTTGAACCTTTCCCTTTCTGAGCGGGTATTTGTCGCTCTGGGCAGCATCGCATATTCAGCAGTTACCCAACCACTACCCGTATCGTGCAAGTGCGGAGGAACTTTCTCCTCTACAGAGGCGTTGCAGATTACTTTTGTTCCACCTGCTTCTACCAGAGCAGACCCTTCAGCATACTTCAGATAGTTCCGGGTTATCTTTACTGGACGAATCTTATGGTCCTGCCTTCCGTCATCGCGCATCGGCTTCACTCCTTAACTAACTTTAAGTTTTTCCGTAACTTATCTATTGTAATCTCGTATTCTTCTTTCCGTTTCTTTACCTTCTCCACAACCTGAGGCGAAGCCTTCGTCAGAAAATTCTTGTTTTTCAATTTATTGTTAATTCTGTCCAGTTCGAGTTCTATCTTCTCGATTTCCTTGCTTAGCCTTTCTACTTCTTGAGAAATGTCAATCATTCCCTTTAAAGGAACATAAACCTCTATATCACCAACGACCGAGGTGGCACACTCTTCTGGTTTCGTAAGACTTTTGTCAACCATAACTTCTTTCGACTTCGCTAAACTCTTGATATAGGGAATGTGTTCATTCAGGAGTTCCTTCTGTTTTCTTTTAGACGGCTTAATCAACACTTCCACCATCTTATGGTGTGGGATTCTCATTACGCTCCGCACATTTCTTACCTGGGAGATTATATCTATAACCAATTCCATCTTCTCTACGGCTTCCTCATCCCTTTCCTCCCTTCTGGGAAGGGGCCAGGGAGCAATCATTATAGATTCCTTCCTGCCTGCCGGCGAGATGCGATTTAAGAGATGCCATAAGTCTTCCGTAATAAATGGCATTATCGGATGGAGCAACTTTAGAGTTCCCTCAAGCACATAAGCGAGCACGAATTGAGCCGCCTCTCGCTCGCTCGCTTCCTCGCCATAAAGTCTCATCTTGGCCAGTTCCAGATACCAATCACAGAACTTACTCCAGATAAATTCGTAGAGGAGCCTCGCTGCCTTACTTATATCATATTCCTCAAAGGCAGTGGTGACCTCTTCTATCGCCCGATTATACTGGTCCAGGATCCATCTATCTGCTAAAGTAAACCTTTCCCTCACAGACTCAATTGTGACTGAGCTCAAGTTAGACCCTTCCAGATTCATAAGCACCAGCCGTGAAGCATTCCATATCTTGTTAGCAAAATTCCTTCCCGCCATAAAATTCTCTTCAGAGAGCTGAATGTCCCTTCCCATTACTCCGCCACAGGCCATAGCGAATCTCAAGGCATCCGTCCCATATTTCTCCGTCGTTTCTAAAGGGTCAATAACGTTCCCTATAGATTTGCTCATCTTTCTTCCCTTCGCGTCTCGGACTATGCCATGAATAAAAACATCAGAAAACGGAATATCGTCCATCAACGTCACTCCCATCATAACCATTCTGGCCACCCAAAGGTATAGAATCTCGTGTCCTGTGACCAGAACAGAGGTGGGATAGTAGTATTCAAGGTCATCGATTACCTTCTCGCTTTTCGATTTATTGAAAACCCTGCCTTCTCCTTTTGGCCAGCCGAAAGTGGAAAAGGGCCAAAGAGCTGAGGAGAACCAGGTATCCAGGACATCTGGATCCTGGATAAGATTGTTACTGCCACACCCCGGACATTTTTCCGGTCTTTCTATCGCTGCAATGGCCGGACAGCCTTTCTGGCAATACCATACGGGAATCCTATGCCCCCACCAGATTTGACGGCTAATACACCAGTCATGAAGATCTTCAAGCCAGTCCAAATATGGTTTAGCCCAGCTTTCGGGAATGAAACGGACTCTTTTCTGTTTCGCAACTCCAATTGCTCTTTTTGCCATCTCCCCTGTCTTCAGATACCACTGCTCGGATACAAGCGGTTCCAGAATAGTCTGGCAGCGGTAACAATGGCCAATCGAGTAATTGTAATCCTCAATCTTTTCCAGGTATCCTTTCTCGCTTAGCTCCTCTACTAATTCCCTCCGGCACTCAAACCTATCCATTCCTTGATACTTTCCAGAGGCTTCACTCATCCTGCCTTGTTCATTAATAACCTTCACACTCGGCAGGTTATGCCTTTGGGCTATTTTGAAATCATCCGGGTCGTGTGCAGGGGTCACCTTCACCGCCCCGCTACCAAAAGCAGAATCTACGAATCCATCAGCAACAATGGGAATTGGTCGGTCCATAATTGGCAATATAACTTCGCTTCCAATTAATTCTTTATACCTCTTATCCTTCGGGTGAACAGCAATAGCTGTATCCCCCAACATCGTTTCAGGTCGCGTCGTAGCCACCACAACAAAAGTAGCAACTTTCGAACTTCTCAGAGGATACTTTATGTACCATAACTTTCCCCTAACCTCCTCATGCTCCACTTCGATATCTGAAAGAGCAGTCTGGCACCTGGGACACCAGTTGACAATATACTCACCCCTATAGATCAACCCCTTTTTATAGAGATAAACAAAAGCCTCCAGGACAGCCCTTTCACAAACAGTATCCATAGTAAACCGAGTGCGCTCCCAGTCACAAGAGCAGCCCAGCCTCTTCAACTGTTCAAGAATTGTATCACCCACTTCCCTACGCCATTCCCACATCTTTTCCAGGAATTTCTCTCTACCCAACTTCTGTCTGGTTAAACCCTTGGAGAGAAGCTCCTTCTCCACCACGTTCTGGGTGGCAATTCCTCCGTGGTCGGTTCCAGGCAACCAGAGCGCGTTATACCCCTGCATTCGCTTTAGTCGAATTAGGATGTCCTGCAAAATATTATTCAAAGCATGCCCCATATGGAGGTAGCCAGTAATATTGGGAGGTGGAATAACTATGGTATAGGGCTTCATACCAGGTCTGGGTTCGCTGTGAAAATATTTCCTATCCACCCAGAAGTCATACCATCTCTTCTCTGTAATCTTTGGGTTATACCTTGTTGGAATTTCCACTTTAGCACCCATCAAACAAATTAGTTGATTATTTCTTAATTTTTTATTTTACCACATTTATAGATGAAAAGCAAACAAAAACTCAATCCGCTTTTAGTCTGAATAACTTTGGAAACTCTCTTTCGCCCGCTAAAGCGAAAGTTAAAAAGAA
>CAZJWT010000010.1:5708-18702 GCA_964550005.1 uncultured Clostridia bacterium
AGCAAAGCTTACGCTTTGCCACTACAAAAAAATGTAGAATGTAGCGGCAGAGCGATAGCTCTGCTAAAGAAAGCAAAGCTTACGCTTTGCCACTACAAAAAAATGTAGAATGTAGCGGCAGAGCGAAGCTCTGCGTTATGATGGCGAAGCTTCGCTAAGCTATTTATGGCCAATCCTCATTTATAACCTTTATAAATAAAGCAATTTTGATACTTAACAAAAAATTAACATTTTTTTAACATGCCTGTAACAGATTTATGATATAATATTAATGGATTAGGCCAGACCCGAACCCAAGAGAAACGTTATTTCTCCAGACAGCAAAAAAAACACTTGACAACGCAGTTAATATTCTTGTATGTTAAATAAAACATACAAAATAGGGGAGGCAGGTGATGAGAAAAGGAATTGGCCAGTGGTTTGGAAAAAGATTGACCATTCTGTTAATTCCTCACGATAAGTCCCGCCCTTTACGAACTACCCTCTCAATAGGTTCCATTTATTCGGTTCTAATTCTATGGATATTTTCATTAGCCTGGTCGGTCTTCATTATAAGCCGAAAAATAGACTATAGAGAAATTGTCAGGGCTAACAGGGTACTCCGACAGAAAGCAGAATATTTCGCAAAGTCCCTGTCAAAAGAAATGGACCTCATCTGTGAATTGAGGGACATGGACACGCAACTCAGAGGGCTCTTACATATGAAGAATCCCCAAGACATAGTTGAACTTGGTGGAATGGGTGGACCCTCCATTGATGATCAGCGTAACCTCGCATTAGCCTTGCAGAACGGAAATGGCCTCAACAAAGAATTATTCCAGATGAACCTTAATGAATTGGAGCGGGAAGCCTGGGAAAGAAAACAGAGCTTCCACGAAATAAGCGACTTCCTCGCCTTTCAGAGGAGTCTGTTACTGGCTACCCCATGCATATGGCCTACTTTTGGTCGAGTTACTTCTAGCTATGGCTGGCGGCACCATCCTTTGACCGAAAGAGGAGAATTCCATTATGGAATTGATATTGCAAACTTAAAGGGAACCCCGGTGCGAGCAACTGCTGATGGGAGAGTGGTGCTGGCTGGCTGGCAAGGAACTTATGGCAGGAGCGTAATGATTGACCACGGATATGGATTCTCCACACGTTATGCCCACAACTCAACCGTACTGGTGAAGCCTGGAGAAAAGGTCATACGAGGACAGATCGTAGCCCTATCAGGCGACACAGGGACTGTCACTGCACCCCACCTCCATTATGAGGTTTGGTACCAAGGTAAACCTATAAATCCCCTCCTCTATGTAAAAAGTAAGCCAGTTTTCACAAACCGTTAATTGAATGAGTGCATAAAATTTTTGTCTCCAGCGAACAGTTGTAGAGCGGGTCGGATGCTCTTTACGGTACCGTAAATATTAATTTCTTTTGGGAGGGAGAGCCATGTTTGGCAAGAAAGAGCAAGTAGGAAAAGTTGGTAAGATAGATACCCTGATCGGGCAAGATGCAGAAATCAAAGGAACAATCTCTACCAAAGGCGCCATCAGAATTGATGGTAGTGTTGATGGCGGAGTGACAAATGCTGAGGCAGTTGTTGTAGGCGAAGAGGGGAAAGTGAAGGGAGATATAAATGCTCAAACTGTAGTTGTGGGAGGGAAAATTGCTGGAAACATCATTGCTTCCGCCAGCATTGAGATGCTTCCCCACTCACAGGTTGAAGGAGATATCAACGCTCCGCAACTCTATATAGCTGAAGGAGCCATCTTTGAAGGAAATTGTATAATGACGAAGCGCCAAGAAGAAGAGACCGAACCAGAATTCAAATTGAGAAAATGAAATAATTTGGTTCCTCTCCAAATTTTACTCTCTTTTTCCCAATTTTTCCATAACCCTCGTTATTTCCTCCCTTAAGGCAATATTTTCTACAATCTGTTCTGCTACTTCCAAATACTCAATAGCTTCTGGACTACCCATTTCAGCTATGGCCTGAAGAGCGCAAAACCTTACCTGCTCCTGTTCAGCAGGGTCTTCAATTACTGCAATGAGTGGAAGGATATTTCCCTCATCCTCAATATAGCCCAGTAAGTCAATAGCCCAATATCTAAATTTCCAATCTTTAGTCTTATCCTGAATCACCCCGACCAACATCGGTGAAGCTGACTTACCCAAGTCGATTAGCCTTGCCGACTGCGTCATTGTAGATTGTCCGACAACATCCAGATTTTCGCTATTCTGGCAAATTTCTTCTACCTCAGTAAGATATCCCTTTATCCTCTTCTCTGTCTCTTCATCAACATAATACTCAGGAACAGGAGGAGGTACTCTTTTTTTAGCCGCCGGGTAGCAACTATTTAAGAAAAGAATTAAGATAATAGAATAAATATATAATTTTTTCATTTTACGAAAGAAACTATCAAGGGAACGGTCACGATGCTCAGTAAAGTGCCTACCAGAATCATTCCTGCCGCAAAGTCCGCATCAGCCTCGTACTTTTTTGCAAAAATGTAAGTGATGACTGCGGAAGGCAATGCTGAAGATATTAATGCCACGGAAGCTACCGGGCCAGAAAGGTCAAGAAGCCTGACCAGAATCAAGGCTACCAGAAACCCTCCACCAACCCGAAGGAGAACGCCAACATTTACCAGCTTAAGTTGACGCCACCTCATAAAGTTTAGCTGATATCCGACAAGACCCACCATTGCCGGAAGAACCACATCTTTGAGCCTTTGTGAAATATTGAGAAGGATTACGGGAACGCCAAGTTTACACTGATTAAGCACCACCCCCACCAAGGCGGCATAAATCAATGGCATCTTAATTACCTGGAGAAAGTGCTCCTTACGGCTAACCAGGTAAATGCCTAACGTAAAACTGAGAAGCCCCTCTGTCAGACTGTAAATTACACCGTAGGTCATACCTTCCCTGCCAAAGAAAAGAGTATTTATGGGAATCCCAAGATATATGGTGTTCATAAACATTATAGGAAGGCAGATTTGGCGAAATTCGACCCGATAAAGGATAGAAAAAAGATAGGCCATAAGACCACATGCGACAACAACGGAAATTCCAATTATGGCAACCTTTTTTGTTACAAGAAAGTCAGCCGAACTCTCCCACATAGAAAGGAAAAAGAAAAATGGGATAAACAAATAGACAGAGCCATCAATCACTATAGCAATCAGTGTCCTGATGAATCCTTTCCTTATCTTTCCTATAAGATAGCCAATAAATGCGAAAAGAAAAATTTTAGACAACAGTTTAAAAATCACTTGTATCAGCATTTCCACGATAATTCCCTTGACCGAGAAGGTGGATTTTTAATATAATAGTTTCAGGTGATGAGAAATGATGAGCTTTCTGAGAAAAAACGTAAAGACCTTTTTATGGTGTATTGTTATTTCTTTTGTCATCGGCGTCTTCCTCTGGAATTTCTCCACCCGCCGCCTAATCGATTGCGTGGTTCGGGTCAACGGAATCAAAATTTCCTACTCTTCCTTTTTAGAATCAGTCAACGGGAGAATTCGTAACTGGTACGACGAAAATCCGGAAAAAGAACTCACCGATGCTCAAACAAAAGAGCTTAAATCTGAGGTCCTAAGTTCTCTTATCCAGGAAGAGCTTCTGCATCAGGAAGCAAAAAAGTACGGCATTTATGTAAGCCAGAGCGAAATAATAAATACAATACGCTCGCTCCCCCAATTCCAGAAAGATGGAAAGTTCCAGCCCCAATTATATTTTTATATTCTGCGCAACTATTTTCGGACTGAACCAGCCACATACGAGGCCCAGGTTAAAAACGCAATTATCAATCAAAAATTGAGAAGCCTCATTCTTTCCAGTGTTAAAGTCACTGACCAAGAAGTGAAAGAAGAATATGAAAGAAGAAAAATAAAAGAGAAAGAAGAAGAGTTTAAGAAAAATTTTCTTCAAGAAAAGAGGATACTTTTCTACAGGCAATGGCTGATAAGCTTGTACCAGAAAGCAAAGATAATTAACAACTTAGATAAAATTGAAAAAGCCTCCTAAAGCTTCATACTAAATTTTTCAAGCAACTCCTTCAATAATTTCTGGGGCATACCCACCACATTATCCAGAGGTCCTTCCAATAGCTCTACAAAGGCATCGTTCCTCTGTTTAACCCCATAAGCTCCTGCTTTATCCAAATGCATACGGCTTAGCCTGGAGATCTCTCGACTGGTGAGATTCTTCATCCTCACCCTGGAAACTTCATGCCCCACAGCCTTTTTACCCGTTTTAGCATCAACAATTGCAACTCCTGTATAAACTTCATGACTTGTACCACCCAATCGTCTCAAAATCTCTTTTGCCTCCTCGATTGTCTCAGGCTTACCGATAATCTCAAATTTCAATCTCCCTCCCTCAGCAGTGGGCAGAGCAACTATCGTGTCCGCACCAATAACGAGGCCCTCAGAAACCCTCCCAGAAACTTCTTTTGCCTTCCGTAACGCCAAATTCTCAGCTATTCTCGATGGCACCAATTTCCCTCTGGAAGAGCCTGGATGTTCCTCGGGAAGATTGGATGGTATCACTTCAAATTTTAGGCCCAACTGAGTGAGAATCTGTTGTCTACGAGGAGAACTGGAAGCTAAAATCAATCTCTTCATCATTTCCTAAACCGTCACCCTAAAGGGCGACCGACCCGAAGAGTTCGTAGTCACGCTCACTTCGTTCGCTTTAGTTCATCGTTCATAGACTACAAACTACGAACTATGAACTACAAACTATGAACTAATTATTTTTTTCCGTCTTCTACCATTATCTTTCCTACTTCCCTGCTCAAGGAATTTGCTCCATACCCAGTTATAAAACCAGTAACAACCGCTGCCACTATCAAAAATGGAAGAATTAAAAATACCCCTCTGTGCCTTATCAGGAAAAGATAGGCAACGAGAAGTTGCGTAAGATTATGACTTACCGCTCCCAGAATGCTCACTCCTATAATGCTAAAACCAAAGAGGTGCCCCGAAGAAGGATTCCCTTTTCCTCTCCTCCCCAGACTATAAATCCCACCCATTACCAGAGCGCTCACCAGCGCACCAGAAAAACTTAAGAAGAAACCCGGAGTAAAGAATGTCCCCAGAAGAAAAGAGCTCAAAACCGTCCTCAACACTGCCACTTGAACTGCTATGGCATATCCGAAGATAATGAGACTAGTCAAAGTAATCATATTTGCCAGTCCAAGCCGGAGCCAGGGGACCGGATGGGGAAAGAGACTCTCCCCTATCTGTAGCACGGAAGCAAGAGCAATCAAAGCTGAAATGTATACTATTCTTTTCTTCCCATCCATCATACAAATTGGCTCCAACATGGACGGTAGTGTAGCCCTTTATGGGCGTCCCGATTTATCGGGACATGGACAAGCCCCTACACTACCTACATTGACGCGGAGCTAGCGTGGCTGTGTCACAACCCTGTTTTGGGTAGTCGCAGGCTTTAGCCTGCGTAATTTCTCCGTCGAGAACGCAACCTGAAGGTTGCGGCTACCAAGCAAGAAATCTGATTACGACACAGCCTCGACAGCTCTGCTGCAATATGGGTAGTGTAGGGGCTTGTCCCCGTAATTTGAAATTTGAAAAATGGTCGCTGTCCCTATTTTTTAACTAAAAGCAATGGAAAAACGATATCACTGGTACAACAGGGAATCATAACTGCCAAAACCATATAGATGAACACCATCCCGCCAACTGGAATCCAATTCGTTAACCCAAAAGCCACTAGATAGAAGATAGAAGCCATACTGCTTATGAGAACGTGTGCGGCGTGAGAGAATATTGTGCTCTGAACCACAGCGGGTAGGATAAATCCCATAAATATGCCAAAGAATACAAAAGGTAAGATTAACATTGGATGAGCAACAATACAGATGTGTAACTCCATTTTAACACCTAAAAGATAGCCAGCAATAAACGGAAGGAAAATATCGCTGATACCGCAAATGCCAACTGAGCCAACAAAGCCGATCCAGACTGCTTTAAATAATTTCTTATCGTGCCTCCAGAACATCGCAGTAGTTGCGGTGGCGCTAAAAAGCATATGTAAAGGATGAAAAACATGGAATAGATTTTGAGATGCTTGTGAAAATTTTTCCGCTTCAATCAGTACTGTGAGCACTCCCAATGCTACCATTCCCACAGCCACACTGAAGATTGTATAAGGTAGGTGGTGTTGGAGTTCTTCTAGAATATGTCGAAACTGTGTCTTCATTCTATTTCTGCACCGTCGCTTTTATCTGGTGCAATTGTTTCTTGATTAGCTTTATTCTCTTCTTGGGAACACGGTCAACAATCAATATCCCTTCCAGATGGTCAATTTCGTGCTGTAATACGCGAGCGAGAAGTCCAACTGCCCCTAACTGGACTTTTTCACCATCTCTATTTAGCCCTTCCACTATCACTTCTTTTGAACGCTCTATTTCCAGACTAATTTCTGGAATGCTCAGGCATCCTTCCGACATAACATCTTTTCCTTGACGCCAGAGAATCTTCGGATTGACCAAGCTAACCAATCCCTCTCCCACATCAGCAATTATAACTCTTTTCAGGATTCCTACCTGTGGTGCAGCCAGTCCTAGACCTTTATTCTTGTACATCAACTTTGCCATATCGTCTATGAGTTTCTGGATATCTCCATTCATCTCTTTAACTTCTCGAGATTTTCTTCTTAAGACCCTATCGCCATATAGTCTAATTGCTACTGGAATTATTGGAACCATTTTCTTTATCTCCTATTTGACAAACTGCAAAGATCATTAATTAGATTTTAACCTATTATACAAATTATTCAACCATTAAACAATATTCTTGACAGCTTTATCATTCGCCTCTGTCTACCATTTGCATTACATCTCTTAAAGAATCAAATTAAGCAATCCGCCCACGAGAATTGCAGAAAATACCATAATTGCTGCTGACTTTATCATATCTTTTACTCCCAGTTCTTTTACCAATACGGCAAATGTTGCTGCACAGGGAAAATACATAGCTAACACTACACTGGCGATTACTATCTGTTTTAATCCCAAACCGAGCGGAACAAGCATGCCTACAGCCACATCCTTTCTCAAAAATCCAACAAGTAAAGCAGCCACCGCACCTGAGGGAAGCCCAAGCAGATTTCTTATCACCGGGCCGCTTAACTTGCCCAGGAAATCTATGATTTTGAGAGAATATAGGATGTTAACAATAAATACCCCGAGGAGCACAAAAGGTATTGCCTCTTTTAAGAATCCTTTAACACGCATCCATAGCTTCTTCGCTAGCGCGCCAAAATAGGGAATTCGATAAGGCGGTATTTCAATGAATATTTCCGGACTCTCTCCCTTCAATAAACGATTCATCAAAATACCTACTGTCAGCCAGACCATAAATAGAGTTCCGAAAACAAGAATAAGCGCCCTTGCTCCGTATTTTCCTACCAATCCCACAATCATAGCAATCTGAGCCATACAGGGAATAGCTATGGCCATAAGGGTCGCACTGATAAATCTCTCTCTTTTGGTTTCCATTACCCTCGTAGCCAAAACGCCAGGGACATTGCAACCCAGACCAAGAATCATCGAAATTATTCCCAGGCCGTGGAGTCCCACCTGGTGCATCAGTTTATCTGACAGAACACCTAAACGGGGAAGATAGCCGGAATCCTCAAGAAAACCTAACACTAAATAGAAAGCAAAAACATAAGGAAGAACTGCGGCAAAAGGCACAAATAGTCCTGTGGTGAGAATACCGAAGGATTGACCAAAATCTATCTTCCCCGCAAAAATTTTTCCAATCAATATGTCGTGGATAAATCCACCAGAACCCAAAATAGGAGAAAGTTTCATCATAAGGGGCGCCCATAGTTTTTCAAATATTGGTTCTAAGACATAACCAATGAGTCCCTCTCCAATAAATCTGATAAGTTTGAAGGCAATATAGACGACTCCCAAAGCAATGGGAATCCCGGTGAGAGGTCTTATTGAGGCATCGGCTAATCTCTCTAAAAAAGTATGGTGACGATGACTTACTTTCTGGACACGGTCGATAATCTTTCCTATCTCATGCCACCTCTCTTCCTCTTGATACTCGTAAGCCACTGCCTTCGCCTCAAGTAATCTGTCAACCAATTCTTTTATACCCTCACCAGTCACAGCACAAGTAGGAACAACAGGCACATTAAGAATTTTTTCCAGCTCTCCTACATCAATAGAAACACCCAAATGTTTCGTTTCATCCCAGAAATTTAAATCTACAATAACCGGAATATTTTTCTTAAGCAACTGAAGAGTAAGGTTCAGGTTCCGTTCAAGATTAGTGCCGTCGACAATGTTAATTACAATACCGTTCTGGCTGGCAATTGAATCTTTCAATATCTTTACCGCAATCTCTTCAGCCTTTGAGTTAGGCTCAAGAGAATAGGTCCCTGGCACATCAATAACTTCTACTTTTTCATTACCAACCCTCATATATCCCTTACTGAACTCAACGGTAGTGCCCGGGTAGTTGGAAGAAATTACATTGACGCCGGTCAACCTGGAGAAGACCACACTTTTGCCCACATTGGGATTTCCCATCAGCAATACTTTTCGCATCTTAAACTCTCTTTTTTATCCTTGTTCTTATTTCTTGTATTCCACTATTATTCTACGTGCCATACCAAAACCAATAGCCACCTGGGTGTTACCTACCCTTATAGTTATGGGACCACGCATAAGCTGAGAACTCACTTTCACAATTTCTGTCCCCTGCCTTATACCCAGAGCTTCCAACTTCCTTAATAAACCCCAGCCTCCCTGAATATCGACGACTCTTCCTCTTTCTCCTTCTTTCATCTGGGTCAAATCTATCGACATCTCACTCACCCCTATTCTTCGGACACTCTTTAGAGTGCCGAGTTATTAACCTTTCACTTTTATTTCCCTAACTTTACATCTCTTTGGTCTCTCTCCATATTTGTAAAAATAATTGAAACTCTTCAACCAGTTCGCTCCTTCGGGGTGGGGGCAAGTCTCTACAAATTTCACAAATGCTATTAACCTTTTTATCGTACTCCCGCTAATGCCGTGCTCTATTTTGCAGGCATCTTTCTCTGCGGTCCTCGCATCTGTATTCAATATCTCCTTCAAAAACCTAATCAGTATCTTATGGCTATCGTATATTTTCTCACCTGAAATCTTCCCTTCTTTGGTCAGGTCAATATATCCATATTTTTCATGATTTACCAATCCCTTTTCACCAAGAACCTTTACGGCCGCACATACACTGGGCATAGTCACTCCCATCTTGCGACTAATATCCCGTGCTCTAACAACCTTATTTTTTCTATAGAGCATAATTATCGTCTCCAAATAATCCTCAATATTGGAAGTCAATTCCAAACCCATAAAAATGTCCTCCCATTAAAGTTAGGTTAAATAAATAAAGTTAGTCTAAGCTAATATTACAAAAAAAAGAACCTCCTTGTCAATATAAAAAGGAGAAAAAGAAAAAGGAAAAAGGGGTCAGAGTCATTTTTTGGTCTTCACCTCTCTCTCCAAACAACATCCCCACCCCAGTAATTTTGAAATCTTATCAATAAATCTTTTTCCCTCTAAATTCCGCCTTTTTTGTGTTGCAATTCTCTAATTTCGTTTTTTCTTTGGCATCTCTTAAAGAATTAACAGAAAAGCGCCTGTCTTCATGGTCATAATGGTCATAGAAGATGGCGCTTCGGCTATTCCCCCTTAAGATGATATGGTGAGGATATTCCACAAGGACTAATCTTGGTTCTCTTGGCATAATCAACAAATCATAAAAAAATAAAAATATCCGTCAAAAAAATGACTCTGACCCCTTTTGTCAATAAGAAAGTCTTAGTATTTGTCCTTGACAAAAGTTCTTCCTTATGCTATCTATAAACTTACAATTTGGGGGATTTTTATGGAAAAAGACAGGGTTGATAAATTAGAAAATTTACGAAAAATACTAAAAGAGATCGGGTCCTGCCTAGTTGCCTTTTCTGGTGGAGTAGATAGTAGTTTCCTATTAAAAATAGCATCCGAGGTATTAGTGAAGGATAAGGTTTTAGCGGTCTCTGCCAAATCTGAAACTTACCCTAAAGAAGAATTGGAATGTGCCAAAGAAATAGCGAAAGAATTCGGAGTTGAACACTTGACAATCGAATCTGAAGAATTGGAAATTCCCGAATTCAAAATGAACCCATGGAATAGATGCTACTATTGTAAGACTGAACTCTTCCAAAAATTGAAAGATGTGGCAAAGGAAAGAGCTCTCAATTTCGTCATTGACGGTACTAATTATGATGACATAGGCGACTATAGACCGGGAATGAAAGCTTTAAAGGAACTGGGAATACGAAGCCCCCTTAAAGAGGCTACAATGACAAAGGAAGATATTCGCTACTTTTCAAGGAAAATGGGTCTTAAGACCTGGGATAAACCATCCTTTGCCTGCCTTGCTTCCAGGTTTCCATATGGAAAAGAAATCACCAAAGAAAAATTGACTATAGTGGATAAGGCAGAAAGCTTCTTGAGGGGATTGAATTTCAAACAGGTGAGGGTAAGACATCACGGTGAAATTGCTCGTATTGAACTGGAAAGAAATGACATAGAAACTTTTATATCAAAAGGATTAATAGATAAAGTTGTGAAAAAATTAAAAGAATTGGGGTTTCTTTATGTAACGCTCGATCTGGAAGGTTATCGAACAGGTAGCATGAACGAGCCATTGAAAAAGGATACTAAAAATGGATATTAAGAGAATAAAGGAAATTTTACAAGGTTTCAAAAATGGCTCTATAGATATGGAAAAAGCCTTGAGTAAATTGAGATTTCTCCCCTTTGAAGAACTTGACTTCGCCACTGTGGACAAACACAGACCTCTGCGTGTTGGCACCTCGGAAGTAATCTATTGCCCGGGAAAAACATTGGAGCAGATAAGAAAGATTGCCCGTTCTTTGGCTGCCGACTCTGAAAATATTCTGGCTACCCGGGTAACAAAGGAAGTATGCCGAGCTATTAAGAAAGAAGGTCTTCCCTGTAAGGAATACCCGGAAGCACGAATAGTGGTAATCAATCCTAAAAAGGTACCTCTGGTGGGAAAAATAGCAGTTATCAGCGCAGGGACTACCGATATCCCTGTGGCTGAAGAAGCATATGTTACTGCTGAAACTTTAGGAAACAGGGTGGAAAAGATGTACGATGTGGGAGTGGCTGGAATCCATCGTCTCCTGGACAAGCAAGAAAGATTTATGGACGCCAACGTGATTATTGCTGTGGCAGGAATGGAAGGAGCTTTGCCCAGCGTGGTAGCCGGGCTTGTAGATATTCCAGTAATTGCTGTTCCTACAAGTGTGGGATATGGAGCCAGCTTCAGGGGACTAACTGCACTTCTCGCTATGCTCAATAGCTGTGCCTCCGGAGTTTCGGTAGTAAATATAGATAACGGCTTTGGCGCAGCCTACCAAGCGAGCCAAATAAACAAGAAGGTCTATGCCTCGTCCCTAAAGAAATCGAGGAAATAAGATGGGAAAAGAAAGAGTCGCTTACTTTGACTGCAGTTCTGGCATAAGTGGTGATATGTTTCTGGGGGCGCTAATAGACTGTGGCGCAGATTTTGAGTATATCAGGAAAGAGCTGGCAAAGTTAAATTTAGATTTTGAAATCTCCTACCAGCGGGTTAGAAAAGGGGTTATCTCTGCTATAAGAGTTATTATTGGAGAATCTAAGAGTCAGCCTCTTAGGAATCTAAAGACTATAAAAGAGCTAATCGAAAAAACTTCTTTACCTGAAGAGGTCAAGGAGAAATCGCTCTCCATTTTCACCAGGTTGGCAGAGGCAGAAGCAAGTGTGCATCAAGTAGACATCGATCATGTCCACTTCCACGAGATTGGTGCTATAGATACCATAGTTGACATAGTTGGTTCCCTTCTCGGGCTAAAATTCCTGAAAGTTGAAAGAATTTTTTCATCCCCCCTGCCCCTGGCAAGGGGTGAGACAGAGACTTCCCATGGAAAAATTCCCCTCCCTGCCCCTGCTACAATGAAATTACTGGAAGGCTGCAAAGTTTATGGGAAGGCAATCCAGGAAGAACTCGTAACTCCCACGGGTGCTGCCCTTATCAGTTCGCTGGCTGAGGGGTTTGTAGACTTCCCAGCGATGAAGATACTGAAAGTGGGTTACGGCGCCGGGACAAAAGAATTGCCGATGCCAAATGTCTTAAGATTGGTTGTTGGAGAGCTCGAAGAAAAGGAGGCAAAAATCGAGCCTCCGACTTTCATCATTTCCGCAAATATTGACGATTCAACTCCCGAAGTCATGGGATTTCTATTCGAAAGGCTTTTCGAAATGGGAGCACTCGATGTTTGGCAACATCCTATCCTGATGAAGAAGAATCGCTTGGCAACCGAGCTTTCAATACTCTGCTATAAGGACGCGATGGAAAAAATTATAGACTGCGTCTTTTCAGAAACCACTACTACTGGTCTGAGAATCAGTGAAGTAAAAAGGTCTATTCTGGACAGAAAGATTGTTGAAGTGAAAGTCTTGGATGAGACTATCAGAGTCAAGGTGAGCTTTGATGGGAAGAAAGTCCTTACTGTATCTCCAGAATATGAAGATTGTAGACTGGTAGCATTAAAAAAAGGAATGAGTCTTAGGAAAGTCTTTGAGATGGCCCAACAGAAAGCTAACGAAATAAACTTCCGCTAAAGCGGAAGTTGGAGTAGTCCCGATAAATCGGGACGTTATAATTGCGAAGCTTCGCTTGGCTACTCCTAACTTTTACACATAGCTTCATAACTGACACGGAGTGTCATTGCGAACGAAGTGAAGTCCCGATTCATCGGGACCACGCCCCTACGGGGCTCGCAACGACTTCAGTTGATTACATCCTAACCTAAGCCCCCGATTTATCGGGGGCTTTTTAGCATACCCTAAGCTCAGATAAACTTCTACCAAGTACGATTAAGTGCACTGAACAGGCCAGACAGGGGTCGTAGGACCTGATAA
>CAZJWT010000011.1:0-18572 GCA_964550005.1 uncultured Clostridia bacterium
TCGGCGTTCGCGGGCTTCGAATCTCTCCTGTGAATCCGACGGAAGGGGTGAGATTCGAACTCACGTTCCGATTACTCGGAAACTGGTTTTCAAGACCAGCGCCATCAACCGCTCGGCCACCCTTCCACTACTCCTTCTTCTCTTCCGGTTCTGAGGGTTGGAGTTCTTCTCTTGCCCACCTGTTCTTTGATTTTCGCCAGCCAATGAGTCTCCAGTCCACATGTCGTACATCACGGAGAGCCAAGATTTCCCTCTCCGCCTTCCTCAATTGGTTCGCGACTGCGAACTCACTATGTCCGTCCACTTTATCGCCTGTAAAGCCCAGCTCCCCTTTGATACAAACTGTATCCTTTACTGTATTCACTAACAGTTTAGACACATTAATCCAGTTCCTGCTTAAGATTATCTTTACCTTATTATTAATTTTCCATGCTTCCACGCCCATTTTAGGCCCTATCGATCGTCTCCAATCCATTCATATATGGCTGGAGAACTTTAGGAACAATTACTGTGCCATTCTCAGTTTGATTATTTTCTAAAATTGCAGCAAAGGTTCTACCAATGGCAAGCCCAGAACCATTCAATGTATGGACATATTCCTGTATTCCGGTTCCTTCCTTCTTATATTTAATATCTATTCTTCTCGCCTGAAAATCTGTAAAGTTACTGCAAGAAGAGACTTCCCGCCACCTGTTTTCACCAGGCATCCAGACTTCCAGGTCGTAAGTTTTGGCTGCCCCAAACCCTAAATCGCCTGAGCAGAGAACTACCACCCGGTAGGGAATCTCCAGTAATTGTAAAACCTTCTCGGCATCGGAGACCAGAACTTCCAGTTCCTCATAAGAATCCTCGGGTTTGGTGAATTTTACAAGTTCAACCTTATTAAACTGGTGATTCCTAATCAATCCTTTAGTGTCCTTCCCGTACGAGCCGGCCTCTCTACGAAAACATGGTGTATAAGCCACATAGTTCAAAGGTAAGTCTTTCTCTTTTAGAATTTGATTCTTATGGAGATTGGTCAAAGGCACTTCACCAGTGGGAATCAAATAGAGGTCATCATCTCTGCACCTGTAAAGTTCGACTGCAAACTTAGGCAGTTGCCCTGTTCCCATCATGCTCTCGCCAGTGACCATAAAGGGCGGCAATACTTCTTTATACCCTCTTTTAGTATGTAGATCGAGCATGAAGTTAATCAGTGCCCTTTCCAGCCTTGCCCCCTCTCCCCTTAGGAGAGCAAACCTGGAACCGGAAATCCTGGAGGCGAGAGAGAAATCGAGGATTCCCAAACTCTCCCCGACCTCCCAGTGTTCACGAGGCTCAAAATTGAATTTCTTCCTCTCCGGTTTCCCTTCTCTCACCACCTTATTATCCTCAGGCGTCTTCCCTATAGGCACTGACTCATCTGGTAGGTTCGGGACCATGAGAAGTATATCTCTTATTTTCTTCTCTATATCCTTTAATTTCTGGCCTAAATCTTCTTTTATCATCAAGGAAATTCTTTGCATCTCTTCCTGCATCTTTTCAATGAGTTCCTTGACATCCTTCCCTTCCTTCTTCGATTTTCCCACATTTTCCGAAAGCTCATTCCTTCTATGCTTTAACTTTTCTACTTCTACTAAGATTTCCCTCCGCTCACCATCCAGTCGGACAAGCTCATCCAGAGAGATATCTTCCCCTCTCGCTCGTAAACCCTTTTTCACTTTTTCTATATTCTTTCTGATGAATTTCAAATCGAGCATTTTATCCTTTAATTACCCCAATTGGCCTCATTTTGGCTACCTTCTTGGAAATCCCTGCATTGTGGCAGACACCCACTACTTCATCTACGTCCTTATAGGCGCTTGGCGCTTCTTCTGCCAATGTCTTGTATCCTTTTGCCTGAATAATGATCCCTTTGTCCCTCAGCTCCCTCTGTAACTCCTGACCATGAACATCATGCAAGGCTCTTGTCCTTGACATCACTCTGCCCGCACCGTGGCAGGTACTTCCCCATGTCTCCTGCATAGCTCTCTGGGTACCAGCCAGGACATAGGAGTTGGAGCCCATTGTCCCTGGAATAATAACAGGCTGTCCAACAGCTTTATAATCCTCAGGCACGTCGGGATGTCCTGCCGGGAAGGCTCTGGTTGCACCTTTTCTATGAATACAGAGGGTTCTTTTCTTTCCCTCCACCAGGTGCTCTTCAATCTTTCCGATATTGTGCGCTACATCGTATATGAGCACCATTCCCAGGTCTTTAGGAGTGACCCTAAGAACCTTTTCGAAAGCCTCTCTTGTCCAGTGCATTATGCACTGCCTATTTGCCCAGGCATAATTGGCTGCGCACCTCATTGCTTTTAGGTAGTCTTGACCCTCCTCAGAATTTACTGGCGCACAGGCCAGCTGTCGATCGGGAAGACTGATATTATATTTTCTTACTGCATTCCCCATTACCCTGAGATAATCATCACAAATCTGATAACCGAGCCCTCTCGAGCCCGTATGGATCATCACCGTAATCTGTCCAGGAAATATCCCGAAAACTTCAGCAGCCGCTTCGTCGTATATTTCTTCCACGACCTGAATCTCGAGGAAATGGTTTCCTGCCCCCAATGTGCCCAGCTGCGGCCTTCCCCTTTCCAAAGCTCTCTGGCCCACCTTGGTAGCATCTGCACCCTCCATAGAGCCTTTCTCCTCAGTATGTAGAGCGTCTTCGGGAAGCCCGTAACCACTCCTTATTGCCCACTGGCTGCCTTTCTCCAGAACCTCCATTACCTCTTGAGAGGAAATCTTTATTCTCCCTTTAGAACCCACTCCTGAAGGAATGTTTACGAACAATACAGAAATCAAATCTTGAAGTTTGGGACGAACCTCCTTTTCTTTCAAATTGGTTCTGAGAAGCCTCACTCCACAGTTTATGTCATATCCAATTCCTCCTGGGGAGATTACACCTCCGGCTTCGATATCCACAGCTGCCACTCCCCCAATGGGAAACCCATAGCCCCAGTGTATGTCTGGCATAGCCAGAGATTTGCCTACGATTCCAGGAAGATAGGCCACATTGGTTACCTGAACAGGGGTTTTGTCCATCCTGATGTGGTCCAGCATCCTTTCATTGGTATAGATTAATCCGGGTACTCTCATCCCTTCTTTCTTAGGAAGTAACCACCTATAGTCATCAATCTTCTCAAATATCCCATGCCACTCTTCTGCCATAATATTCTCCTTTTAGATATCGAATATTACCTCTGCCTGCAAGATTCCCTCGGGAAGAGTAGAATTATCCCCTGTTAGCTTTGAAATTTTCAGCCCGTGGTAGGTGGCGGCCTTAAACTCTGTTTCAATCTGGTGTCTTGTAGTATCGAGCTTTTCTCCAGATATCTTTGCCCTCAGATGCTTCTCATCTATCTCCGAGACCTCAAATTTTGAGAAAAGCATGCTCTTTGAGGCGGAAAAATAGAGTATCTCGTTCAGCCAGGAGACCAGTAGCTCCTCCACATTCTCTGCCTCGAGCGAGATATCCTCTGAATCTTTAGGGCTGACCTTCTCCAAATCTGTAATCAAACTTGCCATTCCATAGGCCGCGTTTGTAAATAGCTCGGCCAAATCCTTACCATATGCTTTAATCCCCATATCTGCAGTATGATTGATTACTTCAAACCGCTTCACTCTTTCTCCTCATTCTCTTTCACCACACTGGCAATGGCAACCAATCTGTCCCCTTCCTCAAGCCTGATTAGCCTCACGCCTTTGGTACTCCTGCCTATAAGTCGAATACCTCTTACGGGCTGACGTATGAATAGACCACGGGAGGTAACTAACACTACATCATCCCCCTCGGTTACCCTTTTTATTCCCACTACTTCACCGTTACGCTGGTCAGTTATTATGTTAATCACGCCCTTGCCCCCTCGCGCCTGCAGCCTATGTTTATCCACAGATGTCCTCTTTCCATAACCATTGGATGTGGCAGTCAGGAGCGTATCAGCTTTCTTCACTATCTCCGTACCGACCACTCCGTCCTCCTGTCCCAACCTTATACCCCTTACTCCTTGTCCCGTACGACCAATAGGACGAATCTCCTCTTCGGCAAAATGGATGGCCTTCCCTTTTCTCGTACCAATAATTACCTCTTCTTTGCCAGTAGTAAGTTTGACATCGATGAGACTATCTCTTTTGCCGAGTTTTATGGCTATAATACCGCCGCTACGTGGATTCGAATATTCCTTCAACGGCGTCATCTTTATCACTCCATTGCAAGTTACCATCAAGAGATATTTCTCCCCCTCCTTGGCGAAGTCTCTTACAGCGACCATAGCTGTAATCGACTCTCCGGGAGAAGATAGCTTTACCAAGTTTACAATGGCCTTCCCCTTCGCAGTTCGAGTCGCCTCGGGAATCTCATAAACTTTCAACCAATAGACTTTTCCCAGATTAGTGAAAAATAGCATATAGCTGTGAGTAGTGGTGATAAATATGTCCTCTATAAAATCTTCTTCCCGAGTCGCCATTCCAGTAACCCCTCTGCCTCCCCTGCGCTGAGCACGATATGTGGAGACAAGGAGCCGCTTGACATAGCCGGCGTGGGAAATAGTGACAACTACATCCTCTTCAGGGATCAGGTCCTCTATATCCATTTCTATGGCCTGAGCCTTAATCTTGGTTCTCCGGCTATCTCCATATCTCTCCTTTACACTCATTAATTCTTTCCTGATAATGTCCAGAACCTTTTGGGGAGTGGCAAGAATCGCTTTGAATTGCTCTATATTCTTAATCGCTTCTACATACTCTTCCAATACCTTGTCTTGCTCCAAACCGGTCAGTTGGTGCAACCTCATATCGAGAACCGCCTGAGCCTGGGCTTTGCTAAATTTGAAATTTTCCATTAAGGAGTCTCTTGCCTTATCCGCGTCTTTCGATTTTTCTATAATAGCAATCACCTTATTTAGATTTTCCACCGCTCTCTTCAACCCTTCCAGAATGTGGGCTCGCTGTTCAGCCTTCTCCAGTTCAAATTTCGTGCGCCGGGTAACTATCTCCTTCCGGTATTCGAGGTAGTAGGAGAGCATTTCCTTCAGGTTCAGAATTCTGGGAACATTATTTACCAGGGCAAGCATAATTACTCCAAAAGTAGTGGCAAGCTGCGTGTGACTGAATAACTGGTTAAGCACAATCTGAGCATTCTCTTCCCTTTTCAGTTCAATAACTATTCGCATCCCCAGGCGGTCAGATTCGTCACGCAGATTACTGATACCATCTATCTTTTTATCATTTACGAGACTGGCTATTGTCTCCACAAGCTGAGCTTTGTTTACCTGATAGGGGAGCTCTTTAACAGCTATGGCTTGCCTGCCACTACCAATCTCTTCAATATCCACATCGGCTCTCAACCGGATTGAACCCCTGCCTGCGCGGTAGGCGTCCCTTATACCCTTCTTTCCAAATATTATCGCACCAGTGGGGAAGTCGGGTCCTTTGATTACTTTCATTAGTTCTGTGATTTCAATGTCGGGATTTTCTATAAGCATTATTATTCCGTCAATCACCTCTCCCAGGTTATGGGGCGGTATATTAGTGGCCATCCCCACAGCAATACCCGAAGAACCGTTGACCAGGAGGTTGGGGAACCGGGCAGGCAGGACCACAGGCTCTTCTAAAGACTCATCAAAATTTGGGACGAAGTCGACTGTCTTCTTATCAATATCGCCAAGCATTTCTGAAGCAATGCTCGCTAGCCTAACCTCTGTGTAGCGCATCGCGGCCGCTGCATCACCATCGACACTGCCGAAATTGCCCTGGCCATCAATGAGAGGATACCTTAGTGAGAAATCCTGAATCATCCTGACCATAGCATCGTATACAGCCATATCCCCATGTGGATGGTATTTACCTAACACTTCACCCACCACCCGGGCACTCTTTTTATAAGGCTTATTGGGAGCCAAACCGAGCTCTTCCATGGCGTAGAGAATACGCCGGTGAACGGGTTTCAAACCATCCCTAACATCGGGAAGAGCTCTACCCACAATTACGCTCATCGCATAGTCTATATAAGAGTCTTTCATCTCGTCTTCGATGGTTCGCGGTCTAATTTTTTCAGACGCTTCCATAATTTATCCTTAAAAAAGTTGGTTTATGAGGAGTAAATAATTTCTTGCTTTACTACCCCTTTTAAGGAAATATAGTTCGTGAGGAACATTAGAAATTTTAGCGAAAAAACAAGCTATGTATCCTTCTTCTATCTCCCCTTAGGGAAGAGTTGATTTTGAGGAGCATTGGAATTTTAGCGAGGAAACAAGGCTGACAATGACACTTCCCAGCAGAATTTTGTTTGAGCCCCGATAAATCGGGGCGAGTTTAATTCTGCGCCCTGCAGAAGCCGAAGTTTCCGAGCAGTAAAAAATTCCCCGCGAGCGAAAAATCAACTCTTCCCTATCTCCCCTTTAGGCTAAAAAAGTTCGGCTTGAGAAAAGAGTAAAATTTTCATTGCGCAAACCGAACTTTTCTATTTCTTCCCATTATATGTCCAGGTTTCTCACTTCAGGAGCATAAGCTTGTATAAAATTCTTACGCGGTTCGACCTGATCGCCCATGAGAGTAGTGAATATCCTATCCGCCTCTACTGCATCTTCAAGCTGGATCTGAAGAAGGGTTCTCTTCTTGGGATCCATTGTCGTCTCCCATAATTGAGAAGGATTCATCTCTCCCAACCCTTTGTATCTCTGTATATTGATCCCCTTTCTTCCCAGCTTCTTTACCACCTCCAGCATCTCATCAAAACTGTGGACATCAAACTCTTCTCCATTACATCTTATTCTATTTATGGCTTCCTCAGCCCTCTCCTTGCCATAGCGGGAAATATCGAGACCCGTCTTCTCCAGGTTAGCTACAACCTCTGCTATCTTTCTCGGTTCCCAGAGGTCCTTTACCTCGGGCCCCTTCCCTTCAGTGGCCGGAGTCTGGTCCTTCCCTTTACTCTTTTCCTTCTCCATAAGCTCTTTGCGGAAACCTTTCAACTCTTTCTCTGAATACAAGTACCTCTCCTTAGGCAAAGAACCTTGACCACCAGCCTCCATTACAGAATAGAGAGGCACCTTACCCGATCTATTCATCTCTAAAAAATTTTCCCAAGTAATTCTTTTCTTTCCAACTTTCTTAAGGAGCCTTTCCAGCTCCATTAGCCCCTGGAGAATTTGCTTAATCTTTTCTTCTTCGTATTCTAAGATTTCCTTGCCATCCTTCAACTTAAAAAGCTTGATACCCTGCATACCCTGGCGTAAAAGGTAGCTATCGAGTTGATCTTCATCCCCTAAATAGATTTCATGATTCCCTTTCTTTACCCTATAAAGGGGCGGTTGCGCTATGTATACATAACCCTTCTCAATCAGAAGGCCCATCTGCCGATAGAAAAAGGTCAATAGCAGTGTCCGGATATGGGCCCCATCCACATCGGCATCTGTCATAATGATGATCTTATGGTAGCGGGCTCTTTTTAGATCAAACTCCTCTTCGCCAATGCCGCTTCCTATGGCAGCAATTATCGTTCGGATCTCCTCATTGGAAAGCACTCTGTCTAGCCGCGACTTCTCGACATTTAGTATCTTTCCCTTCAGGGGAAGGATAGCCTGGAAGACCCTATCCCTTCCCTGTTTTGCGCTTCCTCCAGCAGAATCGCCTTCGACTATATATAATTCACACAATGAGGGATCCCTCTCTATGCAATCGGCCAATTTCCCGGGCAGAGAAGCACCGTCCAGCGCGCCTTTTCTCCTGGTCAGTTCACGCGCCTTTCTGGCAGCTTCCCTGGCTCGTGCTGCAGTGATCGATTTCTCTACGATACTATTGGCAATAGAAGGATTCTCTTCCAAAAAAGCGCTCAGGTATTCGCCGACTACAGATTCGACAATTCCCTTCACATCAGAATTACCGAGCCTAGTTTTGGTCTGACCTTCGAATTGCGGTTCGGGCACCTTCATGCTAACTACTGCAGTTAGCCCCTCTCGCACATCCTCTCCAGAAAGTGTCACCTGTTTGTCCTTCGTGGCTACAATTCGCCTTATGTAATCATTGATCACTCTGGTTAAAGAAGTTTTAAAGCCAATAAGGTGAGTACCCCCTTCTCTGGTATTGATATTATTAGCAAAGGTGAAAATATTTTCAGTATAACTATCGTTATACTGGAGGGCAATCTCCACGCCTATCCCCTCTTTTTCTCGAGCAAAGCAGATAGGGTCTTGGTGAAGAACATTCTTATTAGCGTTCAGGTATTTCACGAAAGAGCTGATACCTCCCTCGTAACAGAAAGAGTGCTGTTTGTCTTCCCGCTCATCATAAATATTTATGGTAGTGCCGGGATTCAAAAACGCCAGTTCTCGCAATCGGTTGGAGAGAATGTCGAAATTGAAACTCACACTCTCCCTGAACACCTTAGGGTCCGGCTTAAAAGTTATCTTCGTTCCCTGGTCGTCAGTAGTGCCTGTAACCTTCAGATCGTAGTCTGGTTTACCTCGATGATATGACTGTTTATAAATCTTACCGTCTCGATAGACTTCTACCTCCAGCCATTCGGAAAGGGCATTTACCACTGAAATTCCCACCCCGTGGAGCCCGCCTGCTGCTCTATATACTTTCTTATCAAACTTCGCACCAGCAAAGAGCTTGGTCATAATAACTTCTATCGCTGGCCTCTTCTCGCTGGGATGAATATCGACAGGAATACCTCGACCATCGTCCATCACACAGACGCTATCATCCTGACGAATCGTCACATCAATATTCTTACAGTAGCCGGCCAAAACCTCATCGATACTGTTATCTACAGCCTCCTCTACTAAATGGTGCAACCCCGCTGGGCCTGTTGTCCCTATATACATAGCCGGCCTCTTTTGAACCGACTCCAGTCCCTGGAGGACCTGAATCTTATCAGCGGTGTAGTCGCTCTTTCCCGATACCATCTTCTTACTATCTACCTCCCAATCTCTCAATTCTCTTACATAGAGCTCGAGCACTGATTGCCGATAAGCGGAAGGAACCGTCCAGAAGTAATATGGCTGCTCTTACTTTATTGTTTTAGGCTGGAAAATTCTCCTCTCCTCGTATTTTGCACATCAACAATCATAACTATTTTTCTGGTGTCAATTATTTCGCCATTCCCAATGTGTAAAAACATGACATTCCCTCGCCCAATTTTATCGGGGTTCTCTCTCACACCTTGACCTGTTAGAAATTCTGGCAATTAACAAGCTATACACACCAAGTTTCTTTTTTCTAACGGCTTTTGAGGAAAACCAGATTATGGGCAAAGAGAAAAGTGCTTACTCAGCGTCTTGATTCTCAATTGGGGTGCTTTAAAAAATTGAAAACCATGGGATGTCATCTTCGATTTTGTGATTTTATTTTACCTTTTTCAATCGTCGTTTGTCAAGCGAAATCAGGCCATATTTAGAAAGATTGACGTAGAGTTTCGCTTCGCTCGTACGTCTCATTTAATGGTGTAAAATAAAACCCCCCAATATGCATCGGGGGGTTCTAAAAATTCCTAAACAGCCCCAAAAGTCAGCTTCTCTCGCCTCCAGAAAGGCACGAGTGTCCGTAGCCCCTTAGGACTGCTTCCACTCTTGCCGCTAACTCCCCAGGGTCAAAAGGTTTAGTAATGTAATCGTCTGCTCCTATATTTAGTCCCATAATCCTATCTTCAACCGAGGACCTGATACTCAATATTATAATTGGGATAGGACTCGTATGGTCGTCGGTCTTTAAAGTCTTGCATATGTTATACCCGTCTATGCCCGGAAGCATTATGTCCAGAATGATCAAGTCAGGCCTCAATTTAGGCACTTCTCCCAAAGCCTCTTCCCCGCTTTCTGCCGAATAGACCATATAGTCTTCTGCTTCCAGGATACTCCTTACCAAATTTGTAAGATCTGGATCGTCATCTACGACTAAAATCTTGGCCTTCATACTCATTTTCTCCGCGTCATTGAAAATCAATAAATATTCTTCTCTTATAATTATACCATATTGACGTTAAGTTTAAGTTAAGAATTTGTAAAATTTTTGTAAATTTTGGCTGGCCTTTTCTGAGATGGTTATATATGGGAAAAACGGAGGAGGGCAAAATTGAATGTTCATTCTTCCTCAATGAACTTATAACCCACACCTTCCACAGTTTCTATCCTCTTCGCCTCTTCACCCAACTTATCCCTCAAATGGCGCACGTGTACATCCACAGTCCTTGTACCACCGACATATTCGTAGCCCCAGATATTTTCGATGAGAAAAGTTCTGCTGAGTACTTTGCCCTTTTTCTTCATTAGAAGATAAAGCAAATCAAACTCTTTTGGTGTAAGGTTGATTTGTTTATTCTTCACATATACCATACGTTCAGTTGAATCGAGCCTAATATCTCCGAACTCCACAACCTCTGCTTGCTCACCTACATAGAGAATCCTCCTCAGAACAGCCCTCACTCTGGCCACCAGTTCACCTGTACTGAAAGGCTTGGTGATATAGTCGTCGGCTCCTGCCTCCAACCCGGCAATCCTATCAATCTCAGCCGATTTTACAGTCAACATGATAATAGGAATAGAAGTCGTTTTCTTATCTTGCTTTAAAATGCGACAAACCTCTGTTCCTCCGATACCCGGGAGGTTCAAATCTAAGATTATGAGGTCGGGCTTAGATTCTCTGACCTTCTTGATAGCAAGATCGGCATTGCCCGCCGAAATGACCAAGTAATCATTCCGTTCTAAAACATCCTTGACCAGTTCAACAAGGTCTGGTTCATCATCGACCACTAAAATCTTCTGCTTTGCCACAATCGCTCCTCCCGCCCCATTATCGGGGTCTATTTTGCCCTTCTATCTATTACGTAATTGCTCCCCTCGAGAGACTTTGCATACTTCTTTAACTCAGCACCTACTGCCGCAACCTGTCCTGTATGGCTAAATTTCCTTTTCGTGTTGGTTACTACACCAATGCTTACTGTCATTATAGGAAACTTATTTATGCCCCCTTGTCTGTCTATGCCAGTGATGTATCCCCTGGCTCGGTCTTTTGCTGAATAGAATTTAAGAATATCCTTATCAAACGATTTAATAATCGCCGAACATATGGCATCGACTCTATCGGGAGCACTAATGGCGATGAAGTCGTCTCCTCCAATATGCCCTACAAAATCGTCACGACCGCCTAGTTCTTTCATATGCTTGATAATTATCCTGGCTGTTTGCCGGATTACTTTATCCCCGCGCTCAAAGCTATGCCTGTCGTTAAACGCCTTAAAATTGTCGAGGTCAACATAGAACACTGCGAAAAGTCTATCGCTATCGATACGCTCCTCCATCTCACTAATGATTGCGGTATTGCCTGGAAGACGAGTGAGGGGGTTTGCTTCCAAACCTCGTAGCGTGCGTTTGAGCACCATGTTCACCCTAGCCGAAAGAAGACCCGGCCTGAAAGGCTTTATTATATAGTCATCAGCACCGGCGCCCAACCCCTTAATCTCATCCTTCTCTGCTCCTTTGACTGTTAACATAATGATGGGGATATTGGATAGGAGAACGTCTTTTCTTATTTCCCCGCAAACTTGATATCCATCTACCTTAGGCATCAAAATGTCCAGAAGAATCAAATCGGGAGATTCGGTATAGACTTTTTCCAGTGCTTCCTTAGCGCTGTAAGCTGGAATAATCCTATATCCTGTCGGTTCCAGAACATCTCTGATCAGTTCCACAACATACTTTTCATCATCAACAACTAAGATCTTTCTTCTAGCCATAACTCCTCCTTCCGCTAAAGCCGAAGTTTAGGCTATAATCTGATGCCTATATGTCCTAAAGAACATAGCTTCCTAACTGACACGGAGTGTCATTGCGAACCCTTCGCTTCTGTCATTCTGACCCTGAACGGAGTGAAGGGGAAGAATCTCAACATACTGCTCGGGGTAAACTCCGTGAAGTCCCGATTCATCGGGACCACGCCCCTACGGGGCTCGCAACGACTTCGATTGATTACATCCTGACCTAACCCCCCGATTTATCGGGGGCTCTTTTTGCCTATGCCTTGGGCAGAGTGAAGATAAACTTGCTACCTTTCCCTGCTTCACTTTCCACCCATATCCTTCCGCCATGTGCCTCCACCATACCTTTAGCGATAGCTAAACCTAAACCAGGCCCTTTCAATTCTTCCATCACTGTCTCGTCTTCCGGGCCCAACCTTCGAAATTTATCGAATACCGTCGAAATTTCCGTTTTTGGTATGCCGCATCCCGCGTCGCTAATGCTCACTTCAACGAAACTACCTCTTCCCTTTCCCTGACAGCTAACCCCCTTTGCCTCTATGACCACCTTGCCTTTCCTATGGCTGAACTTCACCGCATTACTTAAAAGATTATTTAAGATCTTTTTCAGCTTTTCTCTATCTCCTAAAACCTGCCTCATTTCTCCTTCTACTTTCACTTCGATTTCGACCTCTTTCTCCCTAGCAAGATGTCGAATTTCTCTTGCTCTCTCCTCAAGCATCTCGCCTAACTTCAGGGGCTGCCTATTAACCTCAAGTTGTCCCGCCTCTATCCTGGCCAGGTCAAGTACATCGTCAATCAACTTGCCCAGGCGAGAAGCATTATGTTTCATTATGCTTAATGCTTTAATCTGTTTCTCTTTCTTAATTCCAGTATCTATCCCCTCCAGGAAGAAATCGATGTAACCTTCTATGGCTGTGAGAGGAGACTTCAATTGATGGGAAACACTGGAGATAAAGTCGCTCTTTAAACGATCCAGTTCTTCCAATTTCGCATTAATCATAGTCAGCTCTCCGGCCAATTCGCTTAACTCGTCATTTTTTGGTTCTATCCTTCTCTCAAATTGGCCTCTGGCAATTGATTTCGCTACAGTGGTCAATTTTTCGATCCTTCGCGATATTCTACTTGCCATAACCAATGCCGCAAGTACTCCTAAAACTATTCCCATTGTCCCTATGGGCAGGAGAAGCCATCTTTCCAGAAAAAAGCCAGCTGCGATTAATCCCCCTGCCGTCCCGCACAAAATTAGACCAGCAAACAGAACGATCTTTGTCTTAATCTTCACTTCTGCTCCTATACTATTCTACCAAGCCTAAAACGAACCTCCATAATAAATCTTTTGCCCATCCTTCTATTTACTCGCTCCACTATGGACTCCCTTCTCGCCGACAATTCTTGCATATAGATAGAATTATCCACCTCTATCACCAATTTGCCTTCCCGAAAGTTACCAATTTGGGCATGCTTTGCCAGTTCGCCCAGCTCTTCTTGCCAGATAGTGAATAACTTCTGATTCTCTTGGCTCAGGTTGAACTTTTCTAAAGTCTCTTTAAGTATCTCTTTTATTTCCCTCAGGTATGTCACTCTACTCGCACTCTCCTTCCTGCATATGGAGTCCTTGCAAAACCAAGGTTATCCCCAATAAGTTCATAGTCACGCTCACTTCGTTCGCTTTAGTTCATCGTTGATAGACTACGAACTACGAACTATGAACTATTATACTATATTCTCATAGGCATTACTATAGAAATGTAATCTTCGCCGGTCGTTGGTCTTATTAAACATGGATTGAGAGAATTAGTCAGCTCTAAGAACACTTCGTTCGAGCCAATATTTCTCAAGACGTCGCTCAGAAATTGGGGATTGTATGCAATTTCCATCTCTTCTCCCGCATAATCGATTTCAACAACGTCCCGAGCCTCACCAAGCCCCTCTGTATTGGCACTAATGATTAGTTTATTCTTCTTGAAAGAATACCTTACCGAGTTGGACTTTTCGGTAGTCAAAAGCGCAACTCTCTTAGTAGCTTGCAATAGTTCCTCTGTTTTTATTTTAAGTTTGATACCGCTGGTTTTGGGAATGACCTGTTCATAATTGGGAAAGTGCCCCTCAATTAATCTGGAAATTAAGACAATTTCATCTGTCATAAAGCTTATTTGATTCTCTTCAATACTTATTTTTACTTTGCCTTCCTTCTCTACTTCTTCTCTCGTTCCAACCTGGGTCAGGATTCTACTGAGTTCATTAACGGCCTTTGTCGGGATTATTACCTTTGCTTCCCTCTTCTTATCAACTCCTATCTCCTTTGAAATATAAGACAACCGACGGCCATCTGTAGAAACCATTTTAATTGCTCCCTTTTCCACCTCGAAATATATCCCGCAGAGAACATAGCGAGTCTCATCCTGTGAAACAGAGAAGCTGGTTTTCTTAATCATTTCAGTTAATAACTCGCGTTCAATAAAGAATTCCCCGTCAGTTTTGAATTTTGGCAACGCGGGGTAATCTTCCCTAGGCAACCCCATCAGGTTGAACATTGCCTGTCCACTATTGATTTCCACTCTACTTTTCTCGTCAACTTTTATCTTAACCTCTTCGGATGGTAACTCCCGAACTACCTCAGAGAGAGTTCTTGCCGGTACGGTTATTGCACCTGGTTCCAAGACTTCCACGTTTACTGAACATCTTACTCCCACTTCCAAGTCTGTGGCTGTCATATCCATTTTTTTTCCTTTGGCTTCCAATAAAACATTTGCCAGCACAGGAAGAGTGCTTTTCGTTCCTACTACAGTTTGCACTGTCTGGATTCCTTTAAGTAGCTCCTCACGGTTGCAAATAATTTGCATCCTTTTCCTCCTTCTTTTTAAAATTTTAATAATAGTAGTAGATATAAGTATTAGCTGTTAATATGTTAATAAGATTGGGAAAAGGGAAAAAGTTTAGAGTTAACTTCTTTTTTTGAAAGAAGGTTAAACGAGAATATGATGTGAATAAGGACTAAGAAATATTAAGATAATTCACAAAAAATAAGTTTTGGAAAACTTATTCACCGACTATTCATCTTTCTCACAAGAGATTAACATATTATACCCCGGTCTTTATTTCCTGCGTTATCCTGTTTATGAGAGCGGCGAAGAAAGGGTCTCCGGCAAGCTTCATTTTAATCTTTTCGCAAGCATACATCACGGTTGTGTGGTCCTTTCCGCCAAATTCTGCCCCGATCTCCGTCGTAGAATACTCGGTTAAGGTTCTCGCCAAGTACATGGCAACCTGGCGAGGAAAAGCGACAGCATCTGTTCTCCTTTTACTTTTCATCTCCTTAACATCGAGATGGAAATGTTTGCTCACAACCTTTTGAATTAGTTCTATGGTTACCAAAGCGGTAATCTCCTCTTTAGTAATTGTATCCTTTAAGATCTCTTTAGCCCGATCCACAGTAACTTCACTTCCGGTCAATGAAGAAAAGGCGACAATTCTGATTAGACACCCTTCCAGCTCTCTAATGTTAGATTTTATTTGACTGGCGAGGAAAAGAACCACATCGTCTGGAATGAACAGGTTTTCTGCCCCTGCTTTCTTTCTTAAGATGGCGATTCTTGTTTCTATATCAGGCGGCTGGATGTCGGCAATTACTCCCCATTGGAACCTGGAGCGCAGCCTCTCTTCCAGGGTGGGTATCTCCTTGGGGCTCGAGTCAGAGGAAATCACAATCTGTTTGTGAGCTTCGTAAAGGGTATTGAAGATATGGAAAAATTCCTCTTGCGTGCTCTCTTTCCCGGCCAAAAATTGCATGTCATCAATCAGGAGAACATCCAAATTACGGTATTTGTTGCGAAATTCTATCATCCTGTCGTTTCGGATCGATTCAATAAATTCATTTGTGAATCTTTCCGATGTGATATAGAGAACGGAAAGTTTGGGGTTCTCTTTTTTATTATGGTGTCCGATAGCCTGTAATAGATGTGTTTTTCCCAAGCCCACCCCGCCATATATGAATAGTGGGTTATAGGCTTTTCCGGGGTCGTTGGCTACCGCTTCAGCAGTTGCCTGAGCGAAACGATTAGACGGACCAACCACAAAATTCTCAAAGGTATACTTGGGATTGAATTCCATTGTAGTGAATGTAGTCTCATCTGCTGCAATCGACGTGGGTTCAATTTCCTCATCTTTTCTCTCATTTTCCTGGAACTGGGATTGCGGATCAATTGTGAAAATTATTTGCGCTTCTGGGGTAGTAATTGCTCTTAGCAATTCCTCGATTTTCCCCTTGTGCCTCTCCTGTAAGCATTTCGAAAAGAACCTATTTGGCACACGAACGTTTAGGAGATTGTCCTCAAAAGATATGGCTCTCGTGGGCTTGAACCAGAGTTCGTAACTATCTTTGGGCATTTCTTCCCTGAGTTTATTTAGAATTTCGTTCCATAATTGGTCTACGGACAGTACCATCCTTGTCTCCCTTTTCCACCGATTTGAAAAGAGTTACTAACAGGTTTTTCACAGGTGTGCATAACTAGAAGAGTAATCCGATTTTTTGGTTTGAGATACCTATAATTTAGAATTTATAAAATCTCTTTTGGTAAGGTAACTGAAACTGCCTGTGGTCAATCCAGAGGTTGGGATAAACGTCAAGCAGTAATGGGGTAAATGGATAGAATTCTGAGAGCCCTTGCCTAATGTAGAAAAAAATTTTCGAAGATATTATATTATTCTTCCCAAAGCCTGTCAACATTTTTTTTAGAGGAAAATTTTTTCGCAAAAAAATATTAGAAGGAGAATTCTAACCGACTCCGAATAGCTGGTACGGTAGTCGGGCTCGTCCCCGAGCCCGACAAAACCTGTCCTCCCTCGGGGTCAGGGACGACCCCGAGTACCTCAGCGAATTTTTTCACGAGAACCAATCCTTGACAAGAGAAGGAATAAAAGATACAATTTAAAAAAATTCTAAGAGGCGGGAGAATAATGAAAAGGACTTACCAACCAAAAGTTAGAAGAAGGAAGAGAACTCACGGCTTTAGAAAGAGAATGGCGACAAAGAGTGGCCGGAGAATTTTGAGGGCAGGAAGAAAAAAGGGGAGAAGAAGGTTGTCTCCTTAACCGGATAAATTTCTGGTGTTATGGAAAAACTTGGGATAGGCAGACATCAGAGAATAAAACTTGAGGCCGAATTCAAAAAAATTATGAGAAAAGGGAAAGCCTATGCTGACCAGTATTTAGTTATGTATGTCCTGGAGAAGACTTCCGATATGAATGAAATTACTTGCTCATCAAAAGGAGTGACTCCATTCGTCCAGAGTCATCGCCCCAGGCTCGGTCTTTCCGTACACAGGCGGATTGGTAAGGCTGTAGTTCGCAATCGAATTAAGCGCTGGATGCGAGAGGTATTTCGTCTCCGCCAATCTCGCCTAAAAGACAGGATTGAAATGATCCTGGTTGCCCGTTCTTCTGCCAGGGAATTAGCTGATTACTTTGAGATGGAAAAGAGAATTCTGAGTCTCTGGGAAAGGGCGAGGATAGTTAGGAATTGAGGAAAATGATAGCAAAGACAATTGTGATGGTGATTAAATTTTATCAGAAGATTTCATCTCTTTTTCCCAGGGTTTGCCGTTTCTATCCTACCTGTTCAGAGTACACAATTCAAGCCCTCAAGAAACACGGAATAGCGAAGGGAACATTCTTAGGAACAAAAAGACTACTGAAATGTCACCCCTTCCATCCTGGGGGTTACGACCCCCTAAGATAAAGTTCATTCTAAATTGGGAAGGCTAATTCGATGGAGAAAAAAACGATACTTGCCGTGTTGATTTCGATGATAATTCTTCTGGTTTGGTCAAAATTTTTTACTCCCCGGCGCACTCCTCCCATTGAGAGGGAAGTTGCTCCTGTCCCAGAAGGAGAGGAGAAAGTGGAAGGGATGGAGAGGGAAGCAATAGTTGGCCCCCGAGTTTCGGAACCTAACAGAGAGGCTAAGCGAGTGGTAGTAATCACTGACACTTCCAGAATTGTACTGACCACGCAGGGAGCAAGGGTAGAGGAGTGGTCTATTAAGGAGAAAGGAGATACGGTTGACCTCGTTCTGGAGACACCTCGTAGCCAGGGAATCTTGCCTCTCGAACTGGAGATAGAGGGCTTCCCTCGTCTTTCCCAGGCCTATTTCGAAACTGAGGAAGAAGAGCTCGAAGTTAAGAAGGGAGAGGTGAGAGAAGTTCCCTTCAATTATCGATTGGGTGAGGGACTACTTCTCTCCAAAATATACAAGTTCTCCTACGAAGGTTATCTGCAAGGTCTTGAAGTAAGGATTCACAACCAGTCCAAATTTACTAAACAGGTGGGAAATCTGACTCTGTTATGGCAGGCAGGGTTGGGCATAGACGAGGCTTTACTCAAAGAGAATATGAAGATGATGAGAGCACAAGGAAGGGTTGGGGGGATGTTTATGAGGAAAATGAAACCCAATACTTACACAGGTAAGATAGACTGGGTAGGCATAACCAACCGATACTTCCTTGCCGCATTTATTAACCGGGAAGAAGATTTCTCTACAGGTATTGTGAAGAGCTTCAATAAGCATACTCCTGTTTTTGGTCTAGTTGCTCCCTCCGCTATTTTAGCGCCCAACCAGGTTAAGAGTTACAGAGTTGACCTATTGGTTGGTCTTAAAGACTATAAATACTTGAAGAATTTAGATATTGGGCTGGAGCGTACTCTCGAGTTCGGACTTTTCGGATTCTTAAGCATAATTTTTCTATCTATCTTGAACTTCTTTTACAAAATAACTTATAACTATGGCTTCTCT
>CAZJWT010000012.1:0-18482 GCA_964550005.1 uncultured Clostridia bacterium
AATATAGCACTATGCTCACTGTCCATAGGCAAAATTCTAATTCCATTCTGCTTAGCAACCTTAATGATCCAGTCACCCGCCATCACCAGTATCTCTTTATTCGCTAAGGCGATATCTTTACCCGCTTCAATCGCTGCCAAGGTAGGTAACAGCCCGGCTCCACCAACCAAAGCGGAAACCAGAAAATTTGAAACGGGATTCCGGGCAAACTCAATTAATCCAGAAGTCCCCTTATAAATCTTGGGAAGAGGCCGGAAACGATGTATTCTCTTTTTCAATTCTTGGGCTGCCGCTTCGTCACTCAGCGCTACAATTGCCGGTCTAAATTCTATTATCTGCTCTATTAGCAAGTCCACATTCTTCTGGGCAGAGATTCCCATAATTTTATAGCCCTTTCCCAGTTTTCTCACCACATTTAATGTATTAACCCCTATGGAACCGGTTGAGCCCAGAATCGCAATCTTTTTCAAGATATCCTCGCTTCGCAGTAATGAGATTGCTTCAGGACTTCGTCCTTCGCAATGACATCTCAGTCTGTCATTGCGAGCCCGAAGGGCGCGGTCCCGATGAATCGGGACTTCACGGAGTTTACCCTGAGCAGTATGTCGAGATTCTTCCCCTTCACTCCGTTCAGGGTCAGAATGACAGAAAGCGAAGGGTTCACAATGACATTTCAGTGTAATCAGATATTTTTCTTTTTATAGGATGTCTTTAGCGCAAAAATAATAGGACATAGTAATATAGTAGAGGAGCATTGAACATCAGACTGTCTGTTTTGTCCAACATCCCTCCATGTCCGCCGGGGAAGAGGTTACCCGAATCTTTCACCCCTGCATTTCTCTTGATCAGCGATTCAGCTAAGTCTCCCACCTGTCCGCCAATTCCCAAGAGAAGCCCAATGGCGAGACCCTCCATGGGGGTAATAAAATTGAGGTCTAAATTGAGGCGGGTGAAAAATTGTAATCCCAATAGCGCTCGGCAACCAAAAACTACAGCAATCCCTGTCAGCAAGCCAAAGATGGCTCCTTCCCAAGACTTATTGGGACTGATGATACGGCTCAACTTGTGGCGTCCAAACTTTAATCCTGCCCAAAATGCGCCAGTGTCCACACACCAGGTAGTGATAAATAGAAGATAGACCAGGCCTTCTCCATGAGGACGAAGGTCGCGAAGGAGAATTAAGTGACTCAGAAGCCAAGAAATATAAAAGATTCCCAAGAAAGTTACTGAAACGGAAGAGACACCGAATTTGATATCTTTCCTCAAAATTGCTTCAATTAAGATTAGAAATAAAAAGACTGTAACAACGAAACTCCCCACCCCACCCGATAACTTTCCTTGAAAGAGAAAAAAGCCAAGACAAAGAAAAAACCCTCCGAGCACTCCCAAGAATTTCTGCGGATGGTAATTTCTCCTCTCCATCAAACGATAAAATTCGAGAAGAGCTATAATAATTCCAGCAAGAACTAAAAGAAAAAAGGGGATAACCCCCCGATGTATAATAAAAAGCACTATAGGAATAACAAGTAATGGTGCTTTTATTCGGTCCATTATCTCCCCTACCCGTTTCCCACCCTACCGAAACGACGCTCCCTTCTCTGATAATCTATGAGTGCCAAAAGTAGTTCCCGGCGATTGAAATCTGGCCAGAGAACCGGGGTAACGTAAATTTCAGAATAAGCAATTTGCCAGAGAAGAAAGTTGCTTATCCTGAATTCACCACTGGTACGGATCAACAACTCTGGATCGGGTAGACCAGCGGTGTAAAGATAGTTATTAAAAGACTGTTCGTCAATATCTTCTATTTTCTTTTCTTTCTTAGAAATCTCATTAGCAATTTGCCGACATGCGCGAACTATCTCCTGCCGACCACCGTAGCTCAGAGCTAAGTTCAGAATCAATCCACTATTTTCCTTCGTGGCATCTATCGATTTGGATAATCCAACACGCACCTTGGGCGGTAACCTCTCTACCTGTCCAGAGACAAAAAGTTTAATATCATTCTTCTTGAGATTATCTGTCTCTTGTCTTAAGAATTTGAAGAGCAGATTCATCAGAGCCTGAACTTCTCTTTTGGACCTGCTCCAGTTCTCCGTTGAAAAAGCAAAAAGTGTAAGTATCTTAATTCCTATTTCTCCACAGAATTTTACAATCTTTCTTATCGTCTTTGTGCCTTCGAGGTGACCCGCAATTCGTCTAAGATTATGTCTCTTTGCCCAACGACCATTACCGTCCATAATAATTGCTATATGCTGAGGAAGTCTCTTTCTATCAATTAGCTTGAGAAGTTCTCTATAATCAGCCAACTTCTGCCCCCATTGCCGTCTATATCGTCTAAGGTCTAAATTCTGAAATCTGAAATTTGAAATCTGTCTTTATACTTCCATTATCTCCTTCTCTTTATGCTTGAGGGTTTCATCAATCTTTTCTATACATTCATTTGTTATCTGATTAATTTTTTCGACAGCTTTGAATCTCTCGTCCTCTGAAATTGCTTTTTTTGCTTCCAGTCCTACTAACTCCTCTTTGGCTTGCCTTCTCATGTTTCGAAGTTCCACCCTGTGATCCTCAGCAATCTTTCCAGTTATCTTTACAAGCTCTCTTCGGCGTTCCTCAGTTAAAGCAGGTATTTTAAGTCGGATAATTTTCCCATCGTTCAGCGGGCTCAATCCCAAATCGGACTTCAAAATTGCCTTTTCTATCTCCGGAAGGACGTTCTTATCCCAGGGTCTTATCTCAATTAATCTTACCTCTGGGATAACTACGTTGGCAACTTGGTTGATCGGGACCTGAGCGCCATAATACGCAACTCGAATACCTTCCAACAGGCTAATTGAGGCACGACCAGTGCGAATAATTGTGAATTCGTGCTTCAAATCGTCAATTGCTTTTTCCATTTGGGCTTTAACCTTATCATAAATGCTATTTACCATACGCTATTCTCACTCCTTATTTGATTATTGTACCTACCTTTTCCCCACAGACCGCTTTTTTGATCTGCCCAGCTTTGTTTATATCGAACACCATAATGGGTATTTTATTCTCCCAGCAAAGGGAGAGTGCCGTTGCATCCAGAACCTTCAATCGCCGATTTATTGCCTCCATAAAAGTGAGACTATCGAACTTCTTGGCTTTCTTATACTTTAAGGGATCCATATCATAAACACCATCAACTTTTGTCGCCTTCAGAATTATTTCAGCACCAATTTCTACTGCTCGTAACGCCGCAGCTGTATCAGTTGTAAAGTAAGGGTTTCCCGTTCCTCCGGCAAAGATAACTATCCTCTTCTTCTCCAGGTGTCGGATAGCTCTCCGGCGAATAAAAGGCTCCGCAAGTTTGGCTATCTCTATAGCGGTCTGGACTCTGGTGGGAATTCTTATCTCTTCTAATGCGTCTTGAAGAGCCAACCCATTAATTATTGTTGCTAACATTCCCATGTAGTCAGCTGTAACTCTGTCGATCTCCTGGGCAAAAGGAGAAATCCCTCTCCATATATTCCCCCCACCTACCACCACACCAAGTTGCACGCCCAGAGAGTAAGCCTCTCCTATTTCTCGAGCAAAGAATCTCATCACCTGAGGATCGATTCCGTATCTGTGAGTGCCCATCATTACCTCACCACTCATTTTCAAAATAACTCGCTTATACTTGGTCTTTGCCATTTTCGTCTTCTCCTCTATTTATTTTCTCCCTTTCGGGAGGGCTTCTGAGATTCTGGACTCCTTGCGATAGCAAGGTTCTACTCTTTCCTCCCTTTCGGGAGGATTTCTGCTTTCTATTCCTCTCCCACCCTGAAACGAGCGAATCGTGCCACTCTAATATTCTCTCCCAGTTTAGCTATCGATTCTGTTAAGAGATCCCTGACCTTAAGTTTAGGTTCCTTAATATATGGTTGTTCTAGAAGACAGACTTGAGTGAAATATTTTTCCAGTCTGCCCTGAACAATTGTCTCCACGACCTTTTCTGGCTTTCCCGATTCCTGTGTTTGTTTCCTATAGATTTCTTTTTCCTTTTCAATAACCTCCTTAGGTACATCTTCATGCTTAATCCATAGAGGGTCCATAGCCGCTATTTGCATTGCCAATTCCTTTGCCAGTTGAGAAAACTCATCTGTTCTGGCAACGAAATCTGTCTCGCAGTTCACCTCTAACAAAACACCTAACTTACTCCCACTATGGACATAGGAAGAGATCAATCCTTCCTGTGTCTCTCTGACCGAGCGCTTGATTGCTCCCACACTCCCCTTTTCTCTCAAAATATCCTGAGCCTTTTGAATATTTCCACCAGCCTCTAATAACGCCTGTTTGCAATCCATTATTCCTGCACCCGTCTTATTCCGAAGCTCCCGAATTAAGTCCATGCTTATCTTCATCTATATCTCCCTCTTTTTCAGTCTCTTCCTCCATTTCCCCTCGAGGAAGCTCAACTTTTTCTTCTTCAGTGACCTGTTCTTTCTCTCTCAACTCCTTACCCTCAATCACAGCCTCAGCAACTATGTGAGTAATTAACTTAATTGACCTGATAGCATCATCGTTACCAGGAATTACATAGGTTATGCCATCAGGATCACAATTTGTGTCTACCAAGGCGACAACAGGAATTTCCAATTTATTTGCTTCGGAGACGGCAATTGCCTCTTGAGGTGGATCGATAACAAAGATGGCTCCCGGCAAGGTCTCCATATTTCTAATCCCGGATATGCCCTTCACCAGTTTGGATTTTTCCTTCTCGACCCTAACCAATTCCTTCTTGGTGAGAGTAGTAGAATTTGATTCTTGCTGAAGTTGCTCCAGTCTCTTCAGTCGCTCGACGCTCTGGCGAATGGTAGAGAAATTAGTCAGCATCCCTCCCCACCATCGCTGATTAACATAAAACATCCCGCACTTCTCTGCTTCTTCTTTTATGATTTCTTGAGCCTGACGCTTAGTTCCTACAAAGAGCATCATCTGATTGTTGGCTACAATGTTTCGAATGAACTTATAAGCCTCTTTTATTTTCGCCAACGTCTTTTGCAAATCGATAATGTGGATGTTGTTCCGAGCAGTAAATATATACTGAGCCATTTTGGGATTCCACCTCTTGGTTTGGTGTCCGAAGTGGACTCCTGCTTCCAACAACTGTTTCATAGTTACAACTGCCATTCTTTCCTCCTTAATTTACCCCGTTAGAAAGCTCCCTTTTTAAGAGCAGAGTTAAAGCCCTGTTAATCCCCGTTACAGATAAATCTTCACCACACGGGGTAACCGTGGTAAAGCCTTCTAACGGGGCTTACTTCACCGGTGCATTAAGAAATAGAGGATTGCTCCCAGGGTCAGTGCCAGTCCAAAAATTCTCATAAGGGATTTCCTCTTTTCTATCGTGAATCTCTGGGCTTTGAGTCTTCTGACTCTTGTCCTCTTTTCCACAAGAGCCTCGCCAACTATGCCTGGACTAAACCTTGTCCTCACCTCCCATTGATTCCCTTGTTGTCTTACTTCTTCCACCATCGTGGATAGAGGAGTTACCTCTTCTCCTTTGCATCCACCGAGGAGGCGAGAAAGATACTGGGCAATGTCACGTGAATCTGAGATTTTGACCAGAATTAAGTCATTTTTTCTTAATTTCTCAATCTCTACTGACGAGGAAGAAGCATCAGTAACCAACTCCGTCCTTAAAACAATTGTGCTCTCTTTTCTATTAACCGACTCTCCAGCCTGGTTCAAAGAAGGTTTAACCCCTGCCTCGGTGGCAATAGTTGACTCTTGAGGAAATTTAAATTGACTCAAATTAAGTTCCTCGACAGCCATTTCTACTTTTACCTGAGCGTCATCTAAAGATTTACCGATGATTGTCGCGAGGATACCAATTATTTCTTCATAATTTCTATCCTTCAGATTTTGAAAGAAAGACTTCCTGTAATCACTTGCGATTTGCCAGTTCAAATTCTGCTCCAGCTTCTGGGTTAATTCGTGTAGACAACCCTCACTTAACCGATTTGCATAGAACCTCTTTTCGAAGTCACGCCATTTAAAATCAAGTTGTTCCTCATAAATCGAGGGATCGTATGTGGCTAACGCACCCGAGCGAACAATCCTCTTTTGATTGAGATGGCCAATGATTATGAACTGACCATAAACATTGGTCTGATTACATATAAATTTCCCTTTAATTATTACAATATATTTAAGAAGCAAATTTATCGATTCTATGGCTCTTTCTAAATTATTTCCTGTTGAATCGAGAGCTAATTCTGCCTGACCCTCATCACAGCCTGTCTCTTCCATGAGAATCTTTACATCTTCTCTCATCTTTCTTTATCCTTAAGCACGAGGATGATACTTTCTATATATTTTCTTTAACCTTTCTGTCGTCACATGGGTATATATCTGAGTAGTGGATAGACTGGCATGTCCTAACATCTCCTGTACAGCTCTCAAGTCGCAGCCAGCATCTAATAGATGTGTGGCAAATGTGTGTCTCAAAGTGTGGGGACTTACTTCCTTCTTAATACTGGCGACTCTGATATATTTCCGAAGAAGACGATTTATGCTCTGTGCAGTTAACCGCGATCCCCGAAAATTTAAAAATAACGGCTCCTTACTGTAAGACAAATTCTGGAAACCTTCAATCTTGAAAAAGGAAGGCTTTTCCGGCAACTGGCGCATCCTCAAGTAGTGCTCGATAGAAGCAAGCCCAATCTCTCCAATCGGCACTAACCTTTCTTTCGATCCTTTACCTTTCACCTTAATCATCCCGCCTAACACGTCAATATCGCTAATATTCAGGTTCACCAGCTCACTCACTCTTAGACCCGAACCGTATAATATTTCTAAGATCGCCTTGTCTCTCAAGCCCAGAAGAGTTCTCGTGTCAGGTAATTCTAAGAGTAGCTTGACCTCATCCAAATCCAAAAAAGAAGGTACCTTCTTCGTTCGTTTTGGCGTAGGAATATAGATTGTCGGATTTTGAGTTATAATTTTTTCCCGCGTTAAATATTTAAAGAATGACCGAATGGTGGAGAGTTTTCGAGCGATAGTGCTCTTTTCAAGATTCTTACCTACAAGATGAGCTAGAAACTTTCTTAACTGCAAGCGATTAATTTCATTGACATTATTTATTTTGTCCCTTTTCAAAAAATTGATAAGGCTTTCTAAATCACCCTTATAGCTTACCAGAGTATGCGGCGAAAAATTCCTTTCTACTTCCAAGTGTGTAATAAATTTGTCCAGATAGACTTCCATCTATTCTTTTTTCTGAATTGGCTTAGTGCTTTTGCATTTGGGATAGGCGCTACAAGCAAGAAATTTGCCTCTCCGACCCGACCTAATCACCATCGGGCTTCCGCACTTCGGGCATTTTTCTTCAGTAATCTGGACGACTATCCTTTTCCCCTCTTCATCTAAAGGAACAGTATAACGGCAACGGGGAAATGCAGAGCAGGCAAGAAATTTGCCGAACCGCCCAATTCTGATTAACATGGTGCTTCCGCACTTTGGACAGGTCTCTTGAGTCACCTCAGGTTTGATCTTTGTCATATGTTCATAAGCATCATTTAGGGTTTTCTTAAAGGGTTGATAAAAGTTATTGAGGACTTCAACCCACTCCCTTTTCCCCAAGGCAATCTCATCCAGATTCTCTTCCATATGGGCAGTGAAATTGATGTCCATGATTTTCGGAAAGTGTTTAACTAACAGGTCACTAACTATAATCCCGGTCTCTTCCGGATGGAACTGTTTCTTAATTAATCTCACATACCCTCTTTCCAGAAGCGTACTTATTATGGGAGCATAGGTTGAAGGTCGACCAATGCCGTGTTCTTCAAGAGTCTTAATTAGACTCGCTTCCGTATAATGTGAAGGGGGCTCTGTGAAGTGCTGCTCAGGAACAACCTCTTTTGAAACCAAAATATCACCGTCTTCAAGGAAAGGAAGAATTTTTTCCTCTTCCTCCTTCTCTTCCTGGTAGATTTTAAGGAACCCGGAAAACTTAAGCTTCTGTCCTGTAGTCCGAAAGGTATAATCGCCCGCTCTGATGTCCACAGTTACCGTATCAAATATTGCACAAGCCATCTGGCTGGATACGAACCTTTGCCAGATCAGGCTGTAAAGCTTAAATTGTGCGGCCTCCAGATATTTCGATATGGCTTCCGGGGTGCGAAGGCAGGAACTGGGCCGGATAGCCTCGTGAGCTTCTTGGGCAATTTTACTCTTGCTCTTGTAAATTCTCGGCTTTTGGGGCGAATAGTCCTTGCCAAAATTTTTGCTGATAAATTTAAGCGCTTCAGTCTGAGCCGAGGAAGAGACGGCTAAAGAATCTGTCCGCATATACGTAATCAACCCTACGCTCTCTTTCTTTCCCAAGTCGATGCCTTCGTATAGTTGTTGTGCTATCACCATTGTTTTAGTCGCCGAGAAACCGAACCTTCGGGAAGCCTCCTGTTGGAGAGTACTTGTGTTAAATGGGGGAAGGGGGTTACGCTTCTTAGGCCTTCTGGTTACCTTCGAGACCCCGAACTCTTCACCACTCAAATCCTGACAGATCTCCTTTGCCTGTGACTCATTTGCAATTTCCAGTTTCTTAAATTTCTTTTTTCCCTTGGCAATTAGATTTGCCGTAAAGATTCCTTCCTCTTCTCTCTTTCTCAAATGGGCAAGGATAGTCCAGTACTCTTGAGAAACAAATTGCTCAATTTGCCTTTCCCTCTCGACAACTAATCTGAGCGCTACTGATTGGACTCGTCCTGCTGAAAGGCCCCTTCTGACCTTGCGACTCAAAAGAGGGCTGAGCTTATAGCCAACCAGCCGGTCAAGTATGCGTCTTGCTTGTTGGGCATTAACTAAATGGAGGTCAATCTGGCGTGGAGAGCGAAGGGAATTGGCAATTGTTTCTTTAGTTATCTCGTGAAAGACTATCCGTTTTACTCTCCCCTGGTCAGTATTTGTAACCGTAACTAAATGCCAACCTATAGCCTCCCCTTCCCGGTCCTGGTCGGTAGCGATGTAGACCTCTTCTGCCTCCTTCACTGCTTTGGCTAAATCTTTTACAATTTTCTTCTTATTTTTAATAATCTCGTATGTAGGCCTAAAATTATCTTCTACATTCACCCCCAGCCTACCAGGAGGCAAATCACGAACATGCCCCATAGAAGATTTAATTACATAGTGTTTCCCCAATATCTTGCCAATCGTCTTTGCCTTAGTGGGTGATTCAACAATAACTAAAGCTTTAGCCATAGGTCTACTCTCAATAGATTAACCTTGTAATTTAATGGAGCTGTTTCTTCCGTCCCTTTGTGTCATAGTCTTCCTGGTAACTTTCTTCCAGAACTTCAAGTAACATCTCTTCCAGTTCACTTGCAGACAACCTTAATTTCCCCAGGTATTGCCTTATTTCTCTAATTCCAAAATTATCATCCTGGAACATGTCCTCGTCCTTTAATTTCCTTGCCATATTCTTCTCCTATATTGACATTTCAGATTTCATATTTCAGATTTGAAATTTGTCCTTCCTTATTTGTCATTTAAAAATTTGTAATTTGCAATTTGAAATTTGTAGTGTAGGGCTTTATGCCCGTAATTTGAAATTTGCAATTTGAAATTTGTAATTTGTATCTATTGCGTTTCCGGAACGCGCAAGAACATCTTCCCGGCTACCTGCCTAATCTTTCCTTTCATTTCCAAATTCATGAGAACCGACGAAATCCTGTTTATGGGTAGACCGCTATCTTTACTTATCAAATCAATATGAATAGGCTCAAAAGATAATAGGTTATATACTTTCTCTTCTTCTTGGGACAACTTTACCTCGCCGACAGACCTTATAGCTGGACATACAGGTAGAACGTCCCTTAAACAGCGTATCTCCTCAATGATATCCTCACATCTCTCCACCAATTTCGCACCCTGTTTTATCAATGAATGGGTACCTTTAGTTCCTAAATTGAAGATATTCCCTGGAACAGCAAAAACTTCCCTGCCCTGCTCCAGAGCACAATCAGCAGTGATTAGAGCACCGCTTCTGGAGCCGGCCTCGACGATCACTGCGCCTAAACTAAGCCCGCTTATAATTCTATTTCGTAGAGGAAAATTGATTCTTTCAGGGGGTGTGCCCATAGGGAATTCAGAAACCACAGCACCACGTTTAACGATCTCATCAAAAATGGCCCTGTTCTCCCGCGGATAACAAATGTCAATGCCACATCCTAAAACCGCAATGGTTCTTCCACCACAAGATAGCGCCCCTTTATGGGCAGAGGTATCGATTCCCCGGGCCAAACCGCTAACTACACTTACCTCTCTTTCAGCCAATTCTTTACTGAGCTTTTCTGCTACCATTTTCCCATAAGCGGTTGGTCGCCTGGTTCCTACCATTGCAATGGCAATTCTATCTTCTGGCAATAATTTACCCTTCACATACAGCACAATGGGCGGATCGAAAATCGACTTTAAGTTCGAGGGATAGCTATCGTCAGAAAATGTCACTATAGAAACTTTTTGCTTTTCAATTTTGGATATCTCTTTTTCTATTTCTATATCTAACTCATCTCTGAACTTGACAATTTGCCTGGCCGTGTATTCGCCAATACCTGAGACGTGCTGAAGTTCCTTTAAATCCGCCCCAAGTATAGCTTGAGGCGAACCGAAGTGTTTTAAGAGCTTCTGGCATCTGGAGGCACCCACACCAGGAATCATATTCAGAGCTAACCAATGTTCGATTTTCTCTGCCATTCAATCCTTGTACCAAGGTAAATTTTTGCACAAACATAGTATTATATACAAAATCCTATCCATATGTCAAGCAACCCCGTCACCCAATATGAATTCCAAATTCCAAATTTCAAATTACAAATCAAAAATCAAAAATTACCAGTTAACTATTACCCATTACCCATTACCCATTATTCCAAGGATGAAGGGATAGTTACAGGTGTCATTGCGAGCGACTACAAGGAGCGTGGTCCCGATAAATCGGGGCTTCGTCGCTTCCGCTCCTCGCAATGACATTTGACCGAGCGACTCCGAAAACTATCCCTTCATCCCACTTACGGGCATAAAGCCCTACACTACCAATAACCAATTTGGACAAGAAAGGCAAAAGATGAAATAAATGAAAAATTCGGCAGGGCAAGGGTATAAAGTCTTATCATGATAAGGGAGTATGGTGTGGGTATAGCAGTGTGAGTTGGTTCTTTGTACCTATTCAGGATTTTCTTTTATTCTCCAATTGTATCTTTTATTCCGCTTTGTCATTCTTCGGTTTTCTTCTCTTTTAGCTTCAATTGCATTTTGACAGAATCGCCAATCTCTACCGGTTTCCGACTATCTATAATAACTGCGGTTGAATTATTTTCCTCAATATCTGATGTAACCTCCAGTACACCAATCTTCTCTACCATTATCCCCATGACTTCACCCGTTGTGGGATGGATAACCTCTTCCCCTTGTCGATAGATTGAATACCTTGTTTTTGGCTCAACTTGCTGACTTTTTCCAAGGTCGATGAAGACTGTATCTCCATATGCTGTCATGAGTTTCTTCTCTTTTACCCCGGCAATGCATCCATCAAATTCAAAATCCGGGGGAGCGATAAAAATATCTCTTTCATATTCCGTTCCCGGCTTAAGCTCTTCCAATTTTACTCCGGGCCCCGGGGGCGCCTCTTTCGATGCTTCCGCGCTTTGGTATGTGGGAATTATCAAGTCATCGCCGGGAAAAATCCAATGGGGGTCTTTTATATACTGATTATATCTCCATATCTCTCTCCACAGGAATGGATTACGATACCACTGGTTAGCAATGTCCCAGAGACAATCCCCTGTCTTTACCTCATGAGCTTTGAGCACTATCTCCATTCCTTCAGGAATAGCTTCTTCTGGAAGAACTCTTTTCCCAGTGGGAGATTCTTCCACCTCTTCTCGAGGCTCTTTAACTTCAAGTTCTTTAGCCGGAGCCTCGCTCGGCTCGGCAGGTTTCACTTCTGCTTCAGCAGGAGGAGCCTTTTCTTCAAAAACTTCGGGAGGTAAAGCTTCCTCAATTCCTTTTTCCGCTTCAAAAGCAGGAATCTCTTCTTCAGCCGGTTCGGGAGGCAAACCTTCCACACCTTCCTCCTGAGCTCCGACGAAGAAGATGCTAAAAATTAATAGACCACCTACCAGAAAAACAAGAATTTCCCTTCTCATCTCTTACTCCTTTCTATGACTTCATAAATTTGGAGACTTAAGATTACATCCATAAATTCCTATCCAGACTTCTGTACTGAATAGCCTCAGCAACGTGGCAAGAAGCAATCTTCTCGTTTGCTTCTAAATCTGCAATTGTCCGGGAGACTTTCAGGATGCGGTCATACGCCCGACCCGAGAGCCCCAGACGCTCAATTGCCTCTTTCAGTAACTTCTCGGCTTCTCTTTCAAGAATACAATACTTCCTTATATGTTTAGCCTCCATATGAGCATTGCAATAGACCGATTTTAATTTCTTAAATCTTTCTTTCTGTATATCTCTCGCCTTCTGCACTCGACTACGGATTGTCAATGAGGATTCCCCTTCCGAATACCCAGCTAGCTCCTGGTACTTAACAGGCGGCACTTCGATATGCATATCGATTCGGTCAAGGAGCGGTCCCGATATTTTAGCCCGATATTTCTGGACCTGAAAAGGAGTACAGATACATTCTCTCTGTGGATCTCCATAGAACCCGCAAGGGCAGGGGTTCATGGCAGCAGCCAGCATAAACTTGGCAGGATAAGTTAAAGATGTGCTTGCCCTGGCAATGGTCACCACACCATCTTCAATGGGCTGACGCAAAACTTCTAAGACGTTACGGTGAAATTCGGGAAGCTCATCAAGAAAGAGGACTCCATTATGGGCTAAACTAACCTCGCCGGGCTTGGGAAAGGAACCGCCTCCTATCAATGCTACATCAGAGATGGTGTGGTGGGGAGACCGGAAGGGCCTGACACCCACAATGGCTGACCCTGTGGATATTAGACCGATGACGCTGTGAATCTTTGTTGTCTCCAATGCCTCATCTAAAGTTATTGCAGGCAAAATGGAGGGCAACCTCTTAGCCAGCATGGTCTTTCCAGACCCAGGAGGCCCGATGAGAAGTATGTTGTGTCCGCCACTGGCAGCAACTTCCAGGGCTCGCTTGGCATATTCCTGCCCTTTCACGTCAGCAAAATCTATCTCATAATTACGTTTATCTTCAAATTCCTCTTCCAAGCTTACCGAGAAGGGGAAAAGCTCCGTTCTTCCGTTCAAAAAATCGACTGTCTCTTTCAGATTTCTAATCGGAAAAACATCTACGCCTTCCACTACCGCTGCTTCTTTTCTATTCCCTTCAGGGAGAATTAAGCCATCTACATTAGCCTCTCTTGCCGCTAGGGCGATTGGCAAGACGCCCTTCACCTTACGCACACTCCCATCCAACGATAGTTCTCCCAGAACTATATACCTTTCGAGCCTGTCCTGGGATAATTGACCAATAGCAGCCAAAATCCCTAAGGCAATAGGCAAATCGAAAGCAGCACCCTCCTTCTTTACTGCTGCTGGAGCGAGATTGACCGTAATCCTCCTCATAGAAAATTCGTATCCAGAATTCTTAATCGCTGCCAGGACTCTATCCTTACTCTCCCTGATTGCTGTATCCGGGAGACCAACCGTAGAGAAACTAGGAAGTCCGGAAGAAATATCTACTTCCACCTTCACAGGGTAAGCCTCAATCCCCAAAACCGCGCTACTCAATACAATAGAAAGCATCGAAAACCTTTCTTTTAATCTTGGTTGTTTGTAAGTTTACCATAAATCCCAATCTTTTGCAATAATTTTTTGTCCTTAGATTTTTTTGTAGCAGCAAAGCGCCAGCTTTGCCTCCTCGTAGGGGACGGACGCAGTTTATGCCGATCTTTCGGCATGCCGTCCCTTCCTCTTTGTAGCAGCAAAGCGAAGCTTTGCTAACAAAATAAAAGCAGAGCTATCGCTCTGCATCTACAACAATCGAAATATAGTTTGTGACTTGGAGTCCTTGCGAAAGCAAGGTTCAGTACATCCCTCCCCCGATGAAATCGGGGACTCCAGGCCTTTCTAGATTTACTTCCTGTAGGAGCAAAGCGCCAGCTTTGCTTCCTCCTCTTTGTAGCAGCAAAGCGAAGCTTTGCTTCCTTTTCTTTTTAGCAAAAACTATTTTACAAACAGCCTCATAATTCCTTACACTTCTCAAAAAATACTGAGAAATTTATATGTCTGATATTAACTTCTCAAGTTTTTCTCTTTCACCTAGTTCCATTTTGTATACGTGTTTCTCTTCCGGAAACCTCTTTCCTTTTACATCCTGTATGTATTCCCTGAAGGCTTCTGTAATATCGTCACTCAAGGAAACATATTTTTTCTCAACTTCAGGAGTAAATGCTCGAGACAATCCCAATATATCACCAGTAATCAGTACCTGACCATCACAATCAATTCCTGCACCAATACCCAAAATGGGTATCTGACTTCTTTCTGTAATAATCTTTGCTACCTCTGGCGCTACAGCCTCAAGCAAAATAGCAAAAGCACCTGCTTCCTCAATCGCTTTCGCATCCAAAATTAACTCTAAAGCACTCTTAGCAGTTCTACCACTGGCTTTGAATTCTTCTAACTGACCGGAACTTTGAAGAGTTAATCCAATATGTCCCATTAGTAGCATTCCCGCATCTACAATCCCTTTAATTTGATTAATCACTCTCCTTCCACCTTCAAGTTTGACAGCATCCACATTTGCTTCTTTATAAAATCTCCCGGCATTATATATTGCCTTATCTACAGATTCCTGGTATGACATAAATGGCATGTCGCCAATAACAAAGGTATTAGGAGCTCCTCTTCTGACAGCTTCTGCATGAACAATCATCTGCTCCATTGTCACTGGTCTCGTATCCTTATATCCATAAACAACCATACCCAACGAATCGCCAACCAAAAGCATATCTAAACCTGCTTTTTCAGCAAAAGTAGCAGTAGGATAATCCTCACATGTGAGAAATGTAATCTTTTCTCCATCCTCCTTCATCTTGAAAAAATCAAGTACACTCTTTTTCTTACCCATTCTATTGTCCCTCTCTCTCAGCTTATGTAACTACAAGGTCATATACCGCCTCTCTATCTATGCGATTACTTACTCTGTAGGCTCCCAAATATACTTTCCTTTCTTGTCGACATAGCCCCGCTTGCCGCCAACCTCTACAGAGGCCAGGCCATCGGAAAAGCCCCCCCAGGCCCAATCGAACTGAGGACTGATGACATACTTACCCGTTTTATCAATATAGCCCCATTTACCGCCAATGCTTACACTTGCCAACCCTTCCGAAAAGTCCCCAGCCAAATCGAATTGAGGATTAATGACAAACTTACCCGTTTCGTCAATATAGCCCCACTTAATGTCACCGATTACACGTGCCAGCCCTTCGGAAAAGGGAAAAGCGTAAACGAACTGAGGACTTACGACATACTTACCTGTCTTATCAATAAAGCCAAACTTGCCGTCAATCTTTACAGATGCCAGCCTTTGGGAAAATGCACCAGCCAAACCGAAACGAGGGTCGATGACATACCTGCCTTTTTTGTCACGATACCCATACCTGGTGCCTAACCATATAGATACTTGCGCGTCGGAGAAGACTCCCAAAGTCCAATCGAACTGCGGCTTGATGACTATCGTCCCTGTCTTGTCGATATACCCATACTTACCACCAACCTGTATTCGCGCCATTCCTTCGGAAAAGGGAAAAGCCCAGCGGAACTGAGGATTGATGACATACTTACCCGTCTTGTCAATATAGCCCCACTTCCCGCCAATTTCTGCAGGTGCCAGCCCTTCGGAAAAGTTGAAAGCAGAATCGAAACGGGCCTTAATGACTATTTCCCCTGTTTTATCAATATAGCCAAACTTACCGTCAATCTCTACAGGTGCCAATCCTTCGGAAAAGGGCAAAGCCCAAACGAACTGAGGATTGATGACATACTTACCTGTCTTGTCAATATAGCCATACTTGCCGTCAACCGACACGCGTGCAAGCCCTTCGGAAAAGTCCCAAACCGAATCAAACTGCGGCTTGATGACTATCTTCCCCGTTTTGTCGATATAGCCAAACTTGCCGTTCTGCTCAATCGGAAACAGTCTGATTGACTGCTTCGTTTTATCCTTTAGCCCATGTCCGCACGATGTAGCTAAAAGAGTGAAACAAATAAAGATAAGAACACTTTTATTCCCCATTTCTAATTTCCTCCTATGCTATGAATTCTTGCCTTTCGCTCAACTTTTTGCCGATAAAACAAGTTCCCGAAGGCAATTTGAACAATCTCTGATTTCCTTTTTTCGCGGGGAAACCTATCTTCTTTACACTCTGGTCAAAGTAATGGGTGATTGGGAAGAACTGTACCATTGAAATCAGTATTTCAAGTGAAGAAAAAAATTAACGAGCGCCGTAAGCTATAGATATTTCTTTACAGCCTCGAGTATCCTTTGTTTCAGGTCCTCTTCTGTTCTTACGTCCTTGAGGTTAATATTCAGTTTCATAAAGATATTAATCAGTGCCCTTATTATGTAAGATAGCCGAGGCGTATAACCGTTCTTTTCTTTCATCGTCCTGCTTAGGTCGCAAAACCAACCACGAACGTCATCGGAAATGGCTATGGTGACTTTGTGTGAACTTTTCTTTGGGTCTGACCTGGAATGCTTGGAATCCTTGACCATTTTTTTTCTCTCCGTTTAGCCTTTTCGCTAAATAGTGCCAAAAAAAGTTAAATTTGTCAAGTACATTTAGCACAACTCTGCCAAAATCCAATAGGACGACATAAATCCAAATAAGACAAAAAATCCCCAATCGCTTTGATTCTTAAAAGCCGATTCAGGATTTTGGTTTATCTCTTGAGGCTCCTCTTTTCCTACGTTTCTTGACGTTTCTCGAGTAATGCCTCAATGGCTGCAACATCCTTCTTGGAAATCTCCCAATCTCCAGCAACAACGGTTTCCTCAATCTGAACTGGTCTTCTTGCGCCCACGATTGCTGCAGTTACCTCAGGACGCCTTAAAACCCAAGCTAATGCTAACTGCGCCACAGTTCTACCACTCTTTTCGGCAATAGGCCGCAGCCCTTCGACCAATTCAAGATTTGCACTCAGCTCAGGTTCGTGAAAGCGTGGGTCTCTACGCCGATGGTCGTCCTCGGGCAAATTCGCAACGCGTCCCCTGGTAATTTTCCCTGTCAAAAGACCTTTCTGCATGGGACTGTATACGATTACCCCTATATTATTTGCCGAGCAATATTCAAGGACTTCTTTTTCAATGTTACGCTCGAGCATACTGTAAGGCGGTTGGAGAGAGGCTACAGGATGCATCGCCTGGATACGCCTGAGTTGTTCCAGACTAAAATTGGACACCCCGGCATAACAAATCTTGCCTTCTTTCATCAAATCTCCCATTGTGCCCCAGGCTTCCTCAATGTCTTCATCAGGCTCTGGCCAGTGAATTTGATAGAGGTCAATAACTTCTGTTTTGAGCCTTTTCAAGCTCGCTTCAATTTCAGAACGGATACTTTCCTTCCTCAGGCGACTGAAGATATTCCCATTCGTATCCCAGACCCGGCTGCACTTCGTAGCAATGATAGGCTTTCGCCTTAATCCTTTAATAGCTTTGCCCACAATTTCTTCAGAGTGACCGAGTCCGTAAACTGCTGCCGTGTCTATCCAGTTAATTCCCAGTTCAAGAGCGCGCTGGATGGCGGAAACCGACTCTCTGTCATCCTGTGGACCCCAACTGAACTTCCATTTACCGCCTCCGATTGCCCACGTGCCCAGTCCAATAGTTGACAGTTTAAGCTCTGTCCAGCCTAACTTTCTTGTTTTCATAAGTTCCTCCTTTTCGTATACTCAAACCGGAGAAAACCAGAGCTATCTGGGTATTTTTTCAAAAAACTTAAAAAAAGGGCTTGACAAATGGCAAAACGTATGATACACTAATATTGGTATGGACAATGAGGACATCGTAAGACAATTAGAATACTACTTAGCACTTAAGAAAATGAAAAAATATGAACTCGCCAGGGAGTTAGGTACCACAGAGGCCAATATATCTCGATGGCTGAACAAGAAACATAAAGTAGGCAAAGCCTGGCTTGAGGTAATGAAAGCAAGAGGAATCGTAAAAGAGTACTGAAATTTTTTTAAGCAATAACTTGACATTTGACAAAGCAAATGTGCATATCTTTGATATGTCAAAGGTGAACAGATGGTGCCTATATATTATAGAAACGGACGCGTGATTTTTTGGATTGTCGAAAAAAGATTTGTGGTGGAACTAAGATTACCGCTATTTATATGGAAAACAAACGGCAAGAAGAAAGAAGTCTTAAATACAGACACAAAAATGGCTAATAGGGAAGTGAAAGCTCTAAAATTTGGCATTCCAATCCTTAGCTATTCCGGAAAAAAAGGCCTACAGGGCAGAATGGAAAGAGAAGCTACCT
>CAZJWT010000013.1:0-5005 GCA_964550005.1 uncultured Clostridia bacterium
CGCTCGTTACATCATTGCAGATTGCCGCCTGGGCCTCTCCCATCCCCGCTGCCCGGGATCCAACTCCTATCTTCAAGAAGTTCGCCCCTGTCGTACCTGCATCAGACCCGTATATGAGCTGGACAAATTGATAAGCCGACAGGAGAATAAATGTAATTACAATGGCTTTTAGAACTTTTAACCTCTCCATATTTCCCTTCCTCCATTTAGCAGAGCTACCGCTCTCTGCAGCTACATATTAAATTCTTTCTTGTAGCAGCAAAGCGTAAGCTTTGCTTCCATTATATGTGGGCGACCACAAAGGTCGCCCCTACGCGATCGCTCTGCCACTCCTTTTCAGTACTGGAGTAGCGAAGCAGAGCTTCGCGATCGTAACGCGGAGCTATCGCTCCGCTACTCCCTGTGATTTCTACCTGATTATTACCAGTCTCCCTGTCTTGTGCTCCTTCTCACCTTCAATATAGTATATGTACACTCCACTGAAGACTTTCTCCTTATTGGAAGTCTTAACATCCCATGTCCAATTTCCTCCACCCTTATAATCATGCTTCATTACCAACTCACCACTTATGGTGTAAATCTTGATTACACACTCGGCAGCGAGGTTAGTGAAAGTAATCCCTCCCTCCTCTGTCCCTGTCTCATCTTTCCCATCATTTGGCTTCCAGGGTACTGGATAGGCATGCGCCTCGCTCAAATCGTATAACGCTGTACCCATCAGAGCAAATACTGAGAAGTTTGGCACCTCTCCTGTTACCACAACATTACTCTCTTTATCCACCCCGGAACCAGGCACCCTCACCCAATTGGAATGTTCCTCATTCAGCCAGAATGCCATCAATGTCTCTTCCTTTAATGAACCTCCTTCATCATAGGGGAAGATAATCTTTACCTCAGAACCAAAATTATCCTTCAGCCAATCCCTACTTTTATTACACGCCTTGATTTCCCACAGACATCCTTCCACCGGGTACCACCCATCCGTTACGCTCTTCTCATTAGCCGCATTTATCGCCCCGGGATTGACTTCCATCTGGTAAGCGAGAGGCTCTGTATTAATAATCAAATATCCATCCTCTTTCAGAGCATTCTCCTCCAAACTTACCGTAACCGTAGGTTCTTTAGGTATTTCATTGGTCATCTTGGCTACAATGTTCTTCTTTGTGTAATCCATTATTGTCCGGAAAATAAGCTCCCTCTCTCCCGTAACTGTGTTGCCTGAAAGGTCCTTGACACCGTCTGTTATCCCAAGCCTATAAACGTAATTCTTTTTCAGCTCTGACTTTGTAGTAATTACTGTCTTTGTAGAGCCCTCCCACTCAAAACCAAGGGAGACTTCTTCACATATTTCCTCATTCAGGTTGTTCTTAACTGCCATCAGCTTAATCCCTTTTACCGTATCTGTACCCATCACCTTGCTGAATTCAGCTTCCATCCCCGTATCAGGAATAACCCCTACTATCTCCCCATCAGGAAGTATTCTCGCCTTATCTACCAAAAGCTCGACTGTTGGCCGTACAGTATCCAGAATTATCGTGTCACTTATAATACCACTCCAGTTACCAGCTCTATCTTTATATTGCACATATACTGTCTTTGTCCCATCTTTATCTGGTTCCGATAACGTCCAGGACTTACTCGTGGCAGTATCCTCTTCAAGAGTCCATCTCATGTTATCGTTACTGAACCTCATCTTGCTTACCCCGCTACCACTATCCTCTGCCGAAAGAGTCAATGTTACTGAGGTAGTGCTTGTATACACGGCACCATTATTTATTGATATTTCTCCCTTTGGCGACGTTTTATCAAGATAATACACTCCATTCCAGGTTTTTACTCTTCCTGCATTGTCTCTCACATATAGGTAAAGTGTGCTGTTGCTTTCTGTATTAAGAGTAATTGTATTGCCATCATTGTAGACTATCCCTGCAGTCTCAGATGCTGGTGTATCCCACCTGTACCTCGCTACTGCAATACCTGATATCCCATCCCTCGCAGTCAATGTTATCGTTATATCTTCTTTATACCAGGTTCCGCTCTTATCTGCTGAACAACCTGGGTCTGTTTTGTCAAGATAATACTTTCCACTCCAAGTCTTTTCTCTTCCCAGACTATCCTTTACATATAAGTAAAGTGTCTTGCCGTTTGTCTCTGTATTGAGAGTAATTGTCTTTCCGTCACTATACTTTATTCCTGTTGTTTCAGACGCCGGTGTATCCCAATTATACTTTGCCATTATTATATTTCCAGTAGCGCCGGCGCTAAATGACAATGTTATCGTTATATCGTCCGTATGCCAGGCTCCACTATAATCCGCTGAACAGATCGGCCCTGTCTTATCAAGATAATAAGTACCATTCCATGTTTGTGTATTCCCCACATTGTCTCTCGCATACAAATAGAGTTCCTTACCATCCGTCCCTGTGTCCGTAGCAAGAATAATTGTGTCTCCGTCACTATACTGAGTCCCTACACTCTCAGATGCTGGTGTATCCCAGTTGTACCTGGCTATTGCAATACCCGATGTACCATCTCTCGCAGTCAATGTTATGGTTATATCTTCCCCATGCCAGACACCACTATTATTTGCTGAACAACTCGGCGCGGTAAAATCAAATGTAGCCGGTGTATTTGCTGAACCTGTGTTCCCGGCTAAATCTGTAGCTGAAACATTGACTGCTCTATTCCCTTCGCCTTCTGTCCCTTTCACTGCATAAGTATAGGTATAGGTATTCCCGGATTTAATACTGAAAGTAGCTCCATTTCCTGCCACGGTCACTGAAGGATTACCCTGCAATGCTTCACTTACTGTAAATGTTATGGTTAAATTCGCTCCTGATTTAGCTGTTGTGGGATTCACTGTTAAATTAGAAATTATCGGTGCGGTAAAATCAAATGTAACCGGCGTAGATGCTGAACCTGGGTTCCCCGCTGAATCCGTGGCTGAAACATTCACTGCTTTAGTACCTTCACCTTCTGTCCCCTGCACTGTATAACTGTAGGCATAATAATTCCCAGATTTTGTCTCGAAAGTAGCTCCATTCCCTGCCACTGTCACTAAAGGATTACTTTGCAATGTCTCACTCATTGTAAATGTAATGGTTAAATTCGTCCCTGATTTGGCTATTGTGGGATTTACTGTTAAGTTAGAGACTGTTGGCGCGGTAAAGTCAAATGTAGCTGTTGTAGATCCTGAACCCGTGTTCCCGGCTAAATCTGTAGCTGAAACGTTGACTGGTTTACTACCTTCGCCTTCTGTCCCTTTCACTGCATAAGTATAGGTATAGGTATTCCCGGATTTAATACTGAAAGTAGCTCCATTTCCTGCCACGGTCACTGAAGGATTACCCTGCAATGCTTCACTTACTGTAAATGTTATGGTTAAATTCGCTCCTGATTTAGCTGTTGTGGGATTCACTGTTAAATTAGAAATTATCGGTGCGGTAAAATCAAATGTAACCGGCGTAGATGCTGAACCTGTGTTCCCGGCTAAATCCGTAGCTGAAACATTGACTGGTTTATTCCCTTCACCTTCTGTCCCCTGCACTGCATAAGTATAGATATAGTTATTCACGGATTTGCTACTGAAAGTAGCTCCATTTCCTGCCACTGTGACTAAAGGATTAACCGGTAATGCTTCACTTACTGTAAATGTAATGCTTAAATTCGTTGCTGCTTTAGCTATTGTGGGATTTACTGCTAAGTTAGAAATTGTCGGGCCTGTAAAATCAAATGTAATTGTTGTAGATGCTGAGCTTGTGTTCCCGGCTAAATCTGTAGCTGAAACATTTACTGGTTTATTCCCTTCGCCTTCTGTCCCTTTCACTATATAAGTATAGGTATAATCATTCCCGGATTTAATACTGAAAGTAGCTCCATTTCCCGCCACGGTCACTGTGGGATTACTCTGTAATGTTTCACTTACTGTAAATGTAATGGTTAAATTCGTCCCTGCTTTGGCTATTGTAGGATTTACTGTTAAATTAGAGACTGTTGGCACCGTAAAATCAAATGTAGCTGTTGTAGATCCTGAACCTGGGTTCCCCGCTGAATCCGTGGCTGAAACATTCACTGCCTTATTCCCTTCGCCTTCTGTCCCCTGCACCATATAAGTATAGGTATAATTATTCCCGGATTTGCTACTGAAAGTAGCTCCATTCCCTGCCACGGTCACTGTAGGATTACACGGTAATGCTTCGCTTACTGTAAATGTAATGGTTAGATTTGTTCCTGCTTTAGCTGTTGGGGGATTTACTGTTAAATTTGAAATTGTTGGCCCGGTAAAATCAAATGCAACTGTTGTAGATCCTGAACCTGTGTTCCCCGCTGAATCCGTGGCTGAAACATTCACTGCCTTACTCCCTTCACCTTCTGTCCCCTGCACTGTATAAGTATAGGTATAATTATTCCCGGATTTGCTACTGAAAGTAGCTCCATTCCCTGCCACTGTCACTGAAGGATTACCAGGTAATGCTTCGCTTACTGTAAATGTAATGGTTAAATTTGTCCCTGATTTAGCTACTCCCGGATTTACTGCTAAGTTAGAAATTGTTGGGCTGGCAAAATCAAATGTAACCGTTGTATTTGCTGAACCTGTGTTCCCCGCTAAATCTGTAGCTGAAACATTCACTGTTTTACTCCCTTCACCTTCTGTCCCCTGCACTGTATAAATATAGGTATAATTATTCCCGGATTTACTGTTGAAAGTAGCTCCATTCCCTGCCACTGTCACTGTAGGATTACTCTGCAATGTTTCACTTACCGTAAATGTTATGGTTAAATTCGTCCCTGATTTAGCTGTTGTTGGATTTACTACCAAATTTGAAATTGTCGGACTGGTAAAATCAAATGTAACTGTTGTATTTGACGAACCCGTATTCCCAGCTAAATCTGTAGCTGAAACATTGACTGCTTTATTCCCTTCACCTTCTGTCCCCTGTACTGTATAAATATAGGTATAATTATTCCCGGATTTGCTACTGAAAGTAGCTCCATTCCCTGCCAC
>CAZJWT010000013.1:5105-18286 GCA_964550005.1 uncultured Clostridia bacterium
AGCTGAAACATTCACTGTTTTACTCCCTTCACCTTCTGTCCCCTGCACTGTATAAGTATAGGTATAATTATTCCCGGATTTGCTACTGAAAGTAGCTCCATTCCCTGCAACTGTGACTAAAGGATTACTCTGCAATGTTTCGCTCACTGTAAATGTTATGGTTAAATTCGTCCCTGATTTAGCTATTGTGGGATTTACTGTTAAGTTAGAAATTACAGGCGGGGTAGTATCCGGCACGGTCATAGATACTGAAACATTCTTATTACCTCCATCGCTGGTAAAACTTATTGTACCCGTATACGTCCCAGGACTTAGTGATCCTCTATTCACCGATGCCGTCACAAACTGTAATGCCCCGGGTCCTAAACTACCTCCGGATGAGGATAAACTTAGCCACGATATCCCTTCACTTGCACTCCAATTAAGCGTATCTTCTCCTGTATTTTGTACTGCAAACTGGCAACTTGTCCCACTTTCTCCAAAATTATATGACCCAGGACTTACTGAAAGTACAGGTGGGTTCGGCACCCTCATGCTTACAGAAAGATTTGCATAGAGATACGTAGGCCCGCTACGATCATAGAATCTTACTGTACCAGTATAAGTCTGCCCCGGGGTTAATCCTGATCTGTAAACAGTCACTACTACATCTACAGGTTGGGGCTTTCCTATACCTCCAGGGTCAGGAAATGTCCCGCTGCCTGGAGATACTCCAATCCAGCTTGGCTTACTATCTATCCCCCACGTGTACCCGTATCCAACACTCCAGCTGCATGTCAGTGTAACTGAAAGATTATTCCCATACGTTCCAAAATCAAGTGATGTAGGATTTACATATATAGCAAATGCATTAGATACAAAAAGTGTGCACATTATTAATAAGAAAAAGATAATCTTAAATAATTTTGTTTTCATTTCATATCGTCCGTTCACTCATTTCTTTCCTCTGAGCGTGATGAAGTTTTTGTTCCTGGTTTCTCTTCTGGTTCCGGCTCACCAGGAGCTACCTACCTGGATTGGGGCATCAACTTATCATTTGCTCTTCTCATCATCTCCAAAGCCCTCTCATTCTCAGGGTCAAGCCCCAGTACCTTGTTGAACTCAAGTATCGCCTCAGGATACTTCCCTCCATTGTAATATTCCATCCCTCTCTTAAATGCCCTCTCTATCAGTATCGCCTTCGCCTCTTTACCAAACCTCGTCACTACCCCTATCCTGTGCGTATATCCCAATTCCCCTAAATGCACAAGCGCATAGTCTAACTGGAATATGTTTACCTTTATCCCCCCTCCAAAACTTAACCCATTCCCTAAATCCTCTCCGCTCTTGTATCCCAGCCTCAACCCTATCAAATCCCTCACCCAGTACTCTACCCCTAAACTTCCATAAAATCCATTATCATTCGGAATATTCCCGTCAATCGCTATGGTCAGCGGGTCTCCCAATACTTCCTTCTTTATCCCCACTCCAAACTTCAAGTTTAAGGGAAGACTCCCCTCCTCCTTTTGAAACTTCACCTTGCTCCCTAAATTCTGTAAATTTATTCCACAGCTCAACTCCTCCAGCTCCTTCACCTTAAGCCACCTGCCCAGAGGACCGATAACTCCTATATCTATACCAAAGGCAAATGAGGATTCCTCCTCTAACTTCTGTTGAATCAACTTCAGGTTTATCCCCACATCTATACCGTGACGGAGTTTCCTTCCATAGGATAGAACCCCCAATAGGTCATAAGCTCCTACCTCCCCTGTCTTCACACCATCTGCCCTGTATCCCTCTATCTTATCCATAGAAAGATAGTTTATGCTTCCCGCAAATGTCCCCAGCGTGGGATGGGGATAGGCATAGCCAAAATATTGCATCTTTATACCTTCAAACCACAGACTGTACACAAAGGAAGCTTCCTGGCTCTCTGTCCTGGCTAATCCAGCCGGATTCCAGAAAACGCTCGTTACATCATTGCAGATTGCCGCCTGGGCCTCTCCCATCCCCGCTGCCCGCGGCCCAATCCCTATCTTCAAGAAGTTCGCCCCTGTCGTCCCAGAATCAGAACCATATGTGAAATTGACAAATTGATAGGCCAACAGGAAAATAAATGTAGTTAGAATGCTTCTTAGAACCTTCAACCTCTTCATATTTCCCTTCCTCCGTAGAATGCATCCCGATTTTCAATCGGGAAAATTGTGCCTACAAATGTTCTCGTTAACCTCCTCTGCACAATTTGAAATTGTGCCTACAAATGTTCTTATGACCTCCCTTTCGGGAGGACTCCAGAAGTTGTAGGCACAGATTCAATCTGTGCAAATACTCTCTTCGTGATTATAACGCGGAGCTATCGCTCCGCTACTCCTTATTCAAATCGTATAAAAAAGCCGAGTTATCAAAGACTTTTTTAATCTTCGGTAACCCGGCTGTCTTATTGTGCATATTTCGTGTGCGGCAACCCGGCTGTCTCAATAAGACCCGTGGCTTTGCCCCGACTTTTCAGTCGGGATCCCGGAAATTCGGGACGCCCTCCGATTGCTCGAAGTTTGCCTTTATCGGATTTTTTCAGCTTATGCTAACTAATGGAAAGTAAGAATAGTATAGCCCTCTTTTGTAACATCTATGTAAACAAATTGTAAAATCTTTGTAAATTTCTGCCTGTTCCCCTTAAAATCTTTCAATATAAGTATATACCTTAAATGTTATGGATAGGTTAAGAAAATGTTAATTTTTTGTTAATTTCTAAAGTGTTTTTAGAGGTGGGATTATACTGGAAGGACCATATCGCAGAGCTATCGCTCTGTCGCTACTTCAAGTGCAGAGCTTCGCTCTGCTACTACAATTTGGTGGGGAAATGAACGGTAGGTAGAGACTATTCCCAACTGGCGTAAGCGTTCCCTCTTTGTTATCTCAAATTCTTCCCTGTATTTATCTTTCACAGATTCGGCAGCAGGAATTTGAATTTTCAAAAAGTTGACGAACTTACTATTATGAACTACCCTAAAGTCTAAATGTGGCCCCGTAGCTAATCCACTTGCCCCCACGCGGCCAACCACCTGACCCTGCTTCACCTTAACCCCTCTCCCGATACCTTTTTCATATCGAGAGAGGTGACCGTAAGTGGAGTAGTAACCATTTTGATGTCTGATCTTAACAAACCTCCCATAATCGCCTTCCCATCCTACATGAGTTACTACTCCATCTCCAATACTGACCACTGGAGTACCCAAAGGAGCGGCATAGTCGATACCCAGGTGTGGACGATAGTACTTCAAAATCGGATGGAACCTTTTGTAAGAGAAATAGGAACTAATTCTCCGATAGTTCAGCGGAGACCGCAAGAATTCTTTTCTTAAGGATTCACCTTTTATCGTATAATAATCATTGCGGCCTTCTGTGTCTTCAAAAAATATTGCTGTATAACTTCCCTCTCTACCTAAATATTGGGCAGCTAATATCCGCCCATCGGAAAATTCTTCCCCTTCTTTATAACATTTCTCCCAAATTAACTTGAAGGTATCACCAGGCTGAGATTCGGTCAAGAAATCGATCTGCCAGGCAAATATATCCGCAAACCTCATAGTGAGTTCTGGAGATTGTCCAAGCTGAACCATAGACTCATAAAGAGAACTCTCTATTCTTCCCACCAGTCCAAGAACGCGCCTCTCTAAAGGTATTTTTTGGTAAAAGGCGATTAGCTCTCCAGAAGTGGATTTCTTAACCCCGTATATATCGAGAGGTCCTGGATAGTAATTGAATCCTTCCAGAGCCCCACTAGTGGAGGTGATTATCTCATAATTGTCACCCGGACGGCATCTTCTGATATTGAAAAGGGTGTTAAGCAGTTTTTCCAAACCCAGTATTTCCCTGGGAGAAATTCCGTGGCTACTCATGCAACTGTAAAGGGAATCACCCTGGGCAAATGTCCCTGTGGAAATCACGACTTCTGAAGAAGGTGAATTGATCGCGTTCCTATTCCAAAAGAAGGATATAAGAACAAACGAGCCTACCAGGAAGAGAAAACCAAAGAAAATGTGGACCCTTCTCATCTTAAGATGTTCCCACCAAGCAAAAATTGAATTCCTCCTTACAATTCGCCTGAAGTAACGAAGCAAAGCTTCGCAAAATTATAATGCGGAGCTATCGCTCCGCTACTCCTTTGTAGCACTCAGATGTAAAACCAAATTCCGGGCTACCCGCTCTTTAAGGAGTTGGAAATTGTAGCAAACTCCTCTATGCTTAAAGTTTCTGCCCTCCGAATGGGTGAGATCTTCAATCTTTCCAAGAGCTCTTCTAAAAGATGTTTATCTATTTTTAGAACATTGCTAATGGAATTACTCAATTTCTTCCTTCTTTGCGAAAAGGCCGCATGAACGATTTCAAAAAATAGCTTTTCGTCTTTTACTTTTACTCTGGGACGCTTCAAAAGCTCCAACTTAATAACAACGGAATCAACGTCTGGCTTGGGACGAAATACATTCCTGGACACATTAAATTGCTTCTCCACATAGCAATGGTACTGCACTAGAATGGATAACGCCCCATAATCTTTTCCCCCGGGGGTAGCTGTAATTCTCTCTCCCACTTCTTTCTGGATCATAAAGGTAGCTTCCGACCACCCTTTCACATTTAGTAATTTCATAATGATCGGTGAAGTTATATAATAGGGCAAATTTGAAATAACCTTTACAGACGACTTAGAACTCGAGCCCAAAAACTGGGAAATATCCAATTTTAAGAAATCTCCTTCTATAATTTCCACGTTTTCGTAATTTTTCAGCTCTTCTTGAAGAAAATTACATAGCTTTTTATCAATCTCTATGGCAATGACTTTGTTGACCTGGGAAGCAATCTTACCAGTCAGAATTCCCTTCCCTGCACCGATTTCCACTACTATATCTTTGGGATTCAGTTCAGCAGAAGAGACCATCTTCCTTGCAATATTATGGTCAACCAAAAAGTTCTGTCCCCACCTTTTACGCGGCCTGAATCCTTCCATTATCACCTTTCAATCACGGGTTCGATGAATCGAACCCCTACAGTAAATGCGCCGTTCTTCTCCAAAAATTTCTTGGTAGTATAGCCCCTTACCGGCGTCCCGATTTATCGGGACGAGAACAAACCCCTACACTACCAATAAGGCAGAGCTTCGCTCTGCAGCTACATTTCTACCTTGGGCGGCCATAGGTGCCGCCCCTACAGTCCCCTACTCTAATGCGAGGGAATTTGGTAAAGCGAGCATTAGAATTTTTAGCCAAAAATCGAAGAAAAGATGTCATTGCGAGTCCCGATTGAAAATCGGGATTTCAGTCGCTCGCAATGACAGGCGGTGCTCAAAGAGCAAAAAATTCTCAGCGAGCGAACCAAATCCCGAGCATTCCTCTAACCGAGCGACTCCGAAAACTATCCCTTCATCAACTTTACTGCCAGCTTTATTGCCTCAACAAAACTCTGGGGATTTGCTCTATTCTGTCCGGCAATATCGAAACCTGTTCCGTGGCATGGTGAAGTGCGGACAAAGGGTAAACCCAAAGTAACGTTAACACTCTTAGTGAATGATAGAAGCTTCACGGGAATTTGTGCCTGGTCATGATACATTGCTACAGCCAGGTCGTATCTCCCTCCAGCAGTATCATAAAATACTTTATCGCTGGGAAGAGGACCACTAATGGCTATCTCTTCTTTTCTCGCCTCTTCTATAGCTGGAATAATTGTTTCAATTTCTTCCTTTCCCAGAACTCCCCATTCACCGACGTGGGGGTTTAACGCACAGACCGCTACCCTGGGTGAATCTATTCCGAAAGCCTTCATCGCCTCCACTCCCAGTCTTATGGCCAGAAGGACTTTCTGTTTACTAAGCGAAGAGGCTACTTCTTTTAAAGGGAGATGTCGGGTAACTAAGACTGCCCTTAAATTCCCTCCCACCAACATCATAGCGAAATCTCTCGTTCCTGTAAGTTCGGCTAAGAGCTCTGTATGGCCAGGATAAGAAAATCCTGCTTCTTCCATTGATTTCTTACACAGCGGAGCGGTAACTATACCTTTAGCTCCACCATTCTGTACTATTTCAACCCCCTTCTTTATATATTCGAATGCGGCCTTGCCACACATGGGATCGACTTTCCCTAATTTCAGTCTGTCCATATTTATATTGTCTAAGTCGAGGACGTCGACAACACCATAATCAAATCTTGCGTTCCCAATATCTGTAATTGAATTTAGCCTCAATTCTCCTTTCAAGGACGCACCTCTCGAGAACTCCAAAACCGACTGGAAAACTTCGGCATCACCAATTACTATCGGTTGACAAATTTTATATATCTCTGGTAGACTCAAAGCCTTGACAATAACTTCAGGCCCTATCCCCGCAGAATCACCCATAGTTATGACAATCTTAGGTAGCATCCCTTACTCCATTTGGAGTAGCGAAGCAAGGCTTCGCTATCATAGCGCGGAGCTATCGCTCCGCTACTCCTTAAGTTCTCTAACTATACTCTTGCAAGCTTGGTAGAAAATTCCCACATCCACTGAAAATGAGATATACTGAACTCCCTGAGCAATCCATTTCTTTGCAGCTTTAACATCATCAACAAATGTGCCCACGACAAGTCCAGCTTTTCTGGAGATACTAACCACTTCTCTCATCTTCTCCACGACTTTAGGATCCTCCACCTGGCCAGGTATATTGAGTGATTGGGAAAGGTCGTAAGGTCCAACAAATATGATGTCGAGGCCTCTCACCGACAATATCTCTCCCAAATTGCTTATTCCCTTAGTCCCTTCAATATGGGGTATAATTATAGTCTCTTTATTCGCATCTTCAAAATATCTGTAGCGATCTGAGGCAGAATAGTCAGCAGCTCTCACAAAGCGACATACCCCGCGGCTTCCTTGCGGAGCAAACTTGGACGATTGAACTAACCTTAAGGCATCATCCTTATTCGCAATTTGTGGAACCTCTACGCCGCCTGCGCCGATATCTAAAGCTCTGAGTATCAATCCAGGTTCGTTTTCAGTCACTCTTATAATCGGTGTGATATCTACCAACTCTGCCGCCCTTACCAAATTCTGTGCAGTCTCCACGGACACTGGCCCATGTTCCATATCAATTATTACGAAATCGAACCCCGCCTTTCCAGCAATCTCCACTGAAGCTGGGTCGGTAAACTTCATAAAGGGACCCAATGCTACCTTGCCTTTCTTTATAACTTCCTTTACTCTATTTTTCTTCATTTTTCTCTCCTGGCTTTCCCCCTCACCCCTACCCTCTCCCCCAAGGGGAGAGGGAATAGCTTAGGGCGATCTCGCTGATGCCTACAAATGTCATTGCGAGCGGTCCTGACCCTGAATGAAATGAAGGGGAAGGAACTCAAGCCTTCTACTTTGGAGATTCTTCACTTCGTTCAGAATGACACTTCGTGTCAGATTGCTTCACTCCGTTCGCAATGACACATTGTGTCATTTGAAATTGTACCTACAAGTAGATTCGGGGAACTCTCTTACTGATTCCGCAAACTACCTCGTAGGTAATGGTCCCTGTTAGTTTAGCAATCTCATCGACAACTATCTTCTCTTTTCCCTGATAACCGATTAATACTACTTCCTCGCCGACTTTAACATCCCGCAGGGAAGTAATGTCAACCATACACATATCCATGCATACCCTTCCCACAATGGGAATTCTTTTCCCGCAAATCAAGACCTCGCCCCGATTTGAGAGCAAACGATTGTATCCATCAGCATAGCCTATAGGAAGTGTTCCAATTACAGAGTCCCTCTCTGCTTTCCAGGTTCGACCGTAACTTATGCTCGTTCCCTTCTTCACATTCTTTATAAATACAATTTTCGTCTTGAGTTGCATTACCGGTTTTAAGTCTATTTCTTTTTCTGCCCCTTCAAACGGAAGAAGACCATATAGCGATATACCGGGCCTTACTAAGTTGAAATGGGCATCCGAATACCTGAGAATAGCTGTAGAGTTAGCCGCATGTTTATACTTTATATTTATATTGTCTCGTTTAAGCTCATCGATAACTGATTGAAACTTTCGAATCTGCTCCATAGTGAACTCGTAATCGCTATCTGCTGCCGCAAGATGAGTAAAGATGCCCTCAACAATTATCCCTGGCAACTGAACAACCCTCCTGACGAGACTTGTAGCATTTTCGGCTGAAATGCCGATGCGTCCCATTCCAGTATCCACTTTTATGTGAACTCTTACTTTCTTCCTTCTTCGCTTTGCAATTTTAGAAAGCTCCTGCGAAGCCCGAAGGCTACAAATTGTGGGTGAAAGATTATATCTCAAGATATAAGAAAAATTGGATAGGGGGAAAACACTTCCCAGAATGAGAATGGGTGCTGTAATCCCTCTCTTTCTCAAGAATATTCCTTCTTCAATATTGGCTACTCCCAAAATCTTCGCTCCACAGGATAGGCTGGCGCGAGCGATCTCTTCCATGCCGTGACCGTAACCATCAGCTTTGACTACCGGAAGTAAACAGACGCCTCTCCTGAGCTTTCTGTTTATCTCTCTGAAGTTATGTCTGAAGGCACTTAAGTCGATTTCAGCCCAGGTTGGTCGGAGAAAGGGGATAGCATAATTGGTAGGATAGTGGGATTTTGGCATATCCTATTCAGGTTGCTTTGCTAAATTCTCAAAGGAAGTATATTCATTTAAAAACTTCACCTTCACTGAACCAGTGGGGCCATTTCGTTGTTTTCCAATAATTACTTCTGTAACTCCAGGAGCGGCATTTTTGGGGTCGTAATAATCTTCTCGATAGATAAAGGCAACCAGGTCGGCATCCTGCTCTATTGCCCCGGACTCCCTCAAATCGGAAAGTTGTGGCCTCTTCGATTGTCTCTTTTCGGTCTCCCTCGATAACTGAGAGATAGCGATAACAGGAACCTTCAGCTCTTTAGACATATTTTTTAGAGAGCGTGTAATTTCTGAGATATCTTGCTGTCGATACTCTGACCTTCCCGTACGACCAGGCATAAGTTGTAAATAGTCGATGATGATTAGAGAAAGTCCCCGTTCAGATTGTAACCGCCGGGCTCTAGCCTTCATTTCTAAAACCGAAATTGCAGGAGAATCGTCAATGAAAATTGGAGCGTTGGAAAGGATAGAAGCTGCATTGGTTAGAGGAGTCCAGTCCTTCTTATCTATGAAACCTGTTCGCACTTTATGCATGCTCACTTTAGCCACTGAACAGAGTAGACGCAAAACCAATTCTTCTCGAGACATTTCCAAGCTGAAGATCGCTACTGGAAGAGATTCATTAATCCCTACATTACGAGCAATGCTCAAACAGAATGACGTCTTTCCCATTGAAGGCCGTCCAGCAACAACTATTAAATTTGAGGAATAGAAACCTCCCGTCTTTCTATCCAAATCTATAAATCCGGAAGGCACTCCGGGAACTTTCTCTTTCTTCTTATATAAATTTTCAATAGTCTCAATACTTCCATGTACCATTTCAGAAATAGGTACGAACCCTGCTTGAACTTTGCTCTGGGTGATATTGAAGATTGCCTGCTCTGCCTGGTCCAGAATTTCACTGACATCCTTAGTATCGGTATAGCCATCAGTTACAATCTGAGTCGCTGCTCTAATAAGATTTCTGAGAATCGCTTTCTCCTGGACAATCTTGGCATAGTACTCAACATTGGCTGCTGTGGCAACACTATCTATCAGATTACTCAGATAGGTAGCACCTCCCACTTCTTTGAGTAGCTTTGCCTTTTTCAACTCTTCAGCAACAGTGACAAAGTCAACTCCTTTATTCTTATCGTAGAGCTCAATAATCGCCTGGAAAATTGTCTGGTGCACTTCATTATAAAAACTTTCCTTTCTCAAAAAATCTATAGCCTTAGCAATTGCTTCCTTTTCGATAAGCATCGCTCCCAATACCGAGCGCTCGGCTTCAAGATTCTGTGGTGGCATTTTATCTATTAAATCGACCATCTTCTTCCCCAAAAAGGAGTGGCGAAGCGAAGCTTCGCCACTATAACGTCCCGATTTATCGGGACTACTCCTTTACTACCCAGACTTTTACTCTACCTGTAACTTTTGGATGAACTTTAACTTCTACTGTATAAACTCCCAATTCCTTGATCGGCTCATCCAGAAGTATATCCTTTTTATCCAAATCTATTCCCTTGGAGAGTAGGGCTTCTCGAATATCGGAAGAAGTAACCGCACCAAAAATCTTCTCACTCTCTCCCACCTTTACAGGAATGGTGCAAGAAATTTTATCTAACTTACTGGCAAATGCGAGCGCTGATCTCAAAATTTTCTCATCTTTCTCCTCTTCTCTTCGCTTCTCCTCTTTCAACCTCCGAATATTCCTCTCGTTAGCTTCCAAAGCCAGGCGTCGGGGCATGAGATAGTTCCGCCCATAACCATCCTTAACCTGAATTACATCTCCTTTTTCACCGAGGCCTTTAACTGGCTCACGAAGTATGACTTTCATCTTTCTCTCCGTAATTTCTTTAAGATAGTTGCGAAAAAAATTACAAATCCCCCTCAGCGGGCTTTCAGGAAGCAGAGCTATCGCTCTGCCACTACATCAATTTCTTGTAGTGGCAAAGCGTAAGCTTTGCCTTCCATTTAGTCCCGATTCATCGGGACAGCTACAATGTTGAAAGATAGTTTGAGAAGAACTTTTGGAATTTCAGCCCGTAACTAGGAAAATTGAAGGTATGACTTTCTACTTCAGAATTCACGGAATATTTCGGAGAGAATGACATGTTTTATCTTGTAGTGAATGGCAACAAGGCGATATCTCTTGCTCTCTTTATGGCTCTACTCAACCTGCGCTGGTGCTTAGCACAGTTTCCAGTCACCTTATTGGATAGAATCTTGCCTCTGTCTGTAATGTAACTCCTGAGGAGTCCTGTGTCTTTATAATCGATATACTCTAACTTCTTTACACAGAAGCGACATACCTTCTTTCGAAAAGGCCGATACCGTCTCTTCTCAGAATCAGTTTCTCCCCTCTTTACTCTACTTTTCCTTTCTCCATTAGGAACCATTTTTTCTTCCAGTAATTGTAGGTTGGGCACTCTTCAGAGTGCCATTTTCGTCACCCTACCCCGTCCCGAGACCGGGACGGGATCGGGAAAGGGCGACCGACCTGAATCTAGAACGGGATTTCGTCTTCCGGTTCACTTTCCTTTATTTCCTCGCCTGGGAGGGATTCCTCCCTTTCCAAAACTTCTCGTTCTGGTGGAGGAGCTTGTTCAGTAGCCCTAACTTCACCTTTGGCTTCAAGCATTTGCATCTGATTCGCTATAACTTCCGTTACATATCTTTTGTTTCCGTTTTTGTCTTCCCAGCTACGCGTTTCCAGTCTCCCCTCAATATACACATGACTTCCTTTCTTGAGGTACTCCCCACACCTTTCTGCCAATTTCCTCCAGGCTACTATCCTATGCCATTCTGTCTTCTCCTGTTGATTGCCTTCCTGGTTTTTCCAGACCCTGTTCGTTGCTATTCTAAAATTTGCTACAGCATCGCCATTTGGTGTATAGCGAAGTTCTGGGTCAGCACCCAAACGACCGATCAGAATAACCTTATTGACAGTACCTCTAGCCACTGTGCTTCCCCCTTTCTATTTAGATATCACTGGTTGGGCTCTCTTTTCCTTCTTCCACCTTTGACTGTTCAGTCGCTACTTTTTCCTCTTTCGGTTTCTTCTTATCTATCTTCACGATTAAGTGTCTAATAACTTTATCGGTAATGCGGTAATTCTTTTCCAATTCGCGAATCAAATTCGGCGGAGAATTGAAATTGAGGCAATACATAAAGCCCTCTTTATAACCCTTTATTTCATATGCCAACTTCCTGCGTCCTAATTTATCACAGGAAATTACCTCACCCTGTCCCTCGGTTATAATTTTCTCAAACTTTCTGACAAGCTCTTCCAGTTCTTCAGGTGGTAGATCGGGCGGACAAACAAAGATACTCTCATAAATACCCATAAAATTTATTCCCTCCTATCCATCTAAAAGACGAAAATTTATTACAATTATATAAAATTACTCTCTGACTTGCAAGAAAAAAATTCCGAAGCTCACAGATATTAGACGTGAAATCTAAAATACACTATATCACCATCTTTAATTTCATAATCCTTTCCCTCTATCCTGACTAATCCTCTCTCATGTAGCGTCTTTTCATCACCCTTATCTAAATCTTTAAAGGAGAAGACCTCAACCTTAATAAATCCTTTCTCCATATCCGAATGTATTTTCCCTGCTGCCAATACGGCTGGAGAGCCTCGTTTTATTGTCCAGGCTTTTACCTCGGTCCCCACAACAGTGAAAAAAGTGACCAAATCGAGCAACCTATAAGAAGACCAGATCAAACGTTCCAATGTGCCTTTCTCTATACCGAGCTCTTTTCTAAATTTCTGTCTTTCTTCCCTCTCCAATTGAGCAATTTGAGCCTCGAGTTCTGCCGACACACTCAATGCCTCAGCCCCTTCTCCTTTAGCATACTCTTCCACCTTCTTTCCCAAACTGGGATCCTTCTCGTCCACATTGGCTACATATAAAACCGGCTTCGCTGTAAGTAAACAATAGGACGCCCGCAAATCTTCAGGGACTTCTATTCTCCTTACAGGAATCCCTTTCCCTAAGCCTTCTTTTATCTCTTCCACCACTTTCAGTTTTTCTTTAGCTTCCTTATCGCCACTTTTAGCTGGACCGCTCAATTTTTCAATATTTCGCTCCACCACTTCCAGATCTGCCAACATAAGTTCGGTGTTGACAACTTCGATATCCCTCACCGGGTTGATATCTCCCATAACATTAACTACCTTTTCATCTCGAAAACAGCGAACGAGGTGAACTAGAGCATCCACCTCTCGAATATGGGATAGAAATTTGTTTCCCAGCCCCTCGCCCTTCGATGCTCCCTTTGCCAGCCCGGCCACATCTAAAAATCTTATCGTAGTGTGGGTCAACTTTTGGGGTTTATAAATTTCCCCTAATTTCTCCAGCCTCTCATCAGGAATTTCCACAATTCCAATATTAGGCTCAATAGTACAGAAGGGATAGTTGGAAGCTTGCGCATGACCCATAGTTAGAGCATTGAACAGCGTGGATTTCCCTACGTTTGGAAGACCAATAATTGCTAATTCCATAATCTTAATTTGAAATTTGTGATTTTTGATTTGTAGTGTAGGGGT